>JAOARK010000347.1 GCA_025210575.1 Schleiferiaceae bacterium | reverse complement strand
GTCCAGCCTTGCCCCTTTAACAGCGCAACAGTTTTGTTGGGTTGTACCTGATGCCCAGCATAACGTCTGGAAACCGTTTTTTCAGAAAGTTCGTCTTTCGTTGGTACGTAAAGTTCACGGAAAATTTGTTTGAACGGCTGCACCAGTTTTTCCTCAAAACAGTATTTCTGAAATGCCGACCATTTTTCAGAAGCATACAAGTCGAAACAGTGCGCTAACTTAATTTCTTCTCCTGGTTCAAATTGTTCCCCTTCCGGTGAAGCCAGCTGCCCTGCTTTCCAGAAGCCTAAGTTTTTCTCAGAAACCAAAACCAGTTTAAAGAGCTTAGGTGCAACCACTGGATGGGTGGCCAACGTTTCGATTTCGGTACGTGTAAATACATCGCCATTGATCATGGCGGCTTCTAAACTTTTGCGCGTGCGTCTGTATTGTGCTTTTAAGGTTTTGTCAAATTCTTTCAATTTTAAAACACCCTTTTCTTTACGCCATTTCGCAGGAATGGATTTTAACTTCTTGCCATCCCTTTCAGCTACGACTGCAGACTTACCCTGATCGTTTACTTCCAGTTTTATGATGGTGTTTTCTAAATTCAATTCACCCGCTTTGCTCAAGATTTCTTGCGCTTCTTTGGTTTCCATAGCCCACGTCAATCGGATAGGGTCGGGGTAACCAGCAGTTCGTGCCAAATTCTCGAGTGCCACTTTTACGGCAATGCCTTCACTTGCCTGACGCTGAGATCCAAACTCGCGGCTTTCCTTTTTAAAATTCTGCAAGAATTGGTAGCGCTTCAAAACATCCTTTTCAGGATTTGTTCTGCTTAAAGGAATCAAACCGTAAACGCGTAAATAATCTTGATTGCGTTTGTCCTTCACGCGAGCAGTTACCTCGGTTATTTTGGTGTTGCCAAGAATTACATCCGCGTAAAGCAAGGCGCGTTTATGGCCGCCACCTTCTGAAATGTATTTCGCAGCATCGTATAAAATCTTCCACTTGGCCTTGCCCAAGGCTTTGTAACTTTCTTTAAACCAGCGAATGTCCACAGCGCCATCTTTAAACTCGGTAATGGCAACTTGCGAATGTTTGGAAATCTCACTTTCGGTCTGCTTGTTGTGGAAACCGTTCGTGTGCGCATGCAACCACCACACAGCCGATTCCATTTCTTTCCATCCCAAATAATTGGATACAAACGGCAACCATTGTGGTGCGTAAGTTGCGGCTTCGCACAAACGCTTCTCAGCTATTTTCGCGGCTTTCACCAAAGCATCAAAATCAGCTTGCGTTTCTTCTTTGGTTGGCTGACTAACCTTTAAAAGGGAACTCAAAATGATCTTCCGATCTAAATCGATATTGCCAAAAGTGTATACATAACCGCGGTGCAAATTGTCTTTTCCTAAAGCTTTGAGTAGACCTACAAAATTGGTCGTCCCATAAACATTCTGCACCGAAACAGCTAAATGCGAGACGGGTGTAGAAGTATCTCCTCGCTGCAATTCAAGCTCCAAAATTCGATTTCGGCATCGATCCACATACGCTTGAACATAAGGGTAATCTTTCATCAAGTCGTAATGGTTGGGAGGCGTTTTTTGCGTCAATCGATTGAGGGCTCCTGTTTCCATAAATCGCCAATACAGCAAATCTTCAGTACAGAGCTTTTCGTCTAAAGCCCGCGCATAATCATACTCACCAGGCAGGTTGTTCACCTGAAATTCTTTGGCCTTTCCCGGTAAGGTTAAAAAGTACCATTGCGAAAGCTGCCAATAATGAGCAAACTGCTCTGCGTTCATACTGTACTTCATGCCATTTAAAGTGCGCAAGGTTCTCTCAATAATAGGGTGTTCGCGCCAGGTGCGTACTTTATTGTTCCAATAACTCTCATCAACGTAATAGCTGCGAACTTGTGAGCTTGGAACTAAGCTCAACATTTGCTGAAAATAGTCTAGTACAAAATCGATGGATTCAGCATAAGGATAACGCTGGCTAAGTGCAGCAATAATCTGCGCAACAGGATTTTGCCATTCGTATTTGGTCAACTTTGGAAACTCAGGAAAGAAGGTGTTCTTGTTCCACTTGGTTTCGAGACTTTTAACCGACTTTTCACGATCGTGTCTTACTCTTTCGTTGTGCAGGTGGATCAACATTAAATCACGAGGCGTCAATTTGGAATCTTCGTACCACTGCTGCCAAACTTCTGGTAGTGGATAATTATTGAGTTTTTCCTCAGTTGGGATATCCTTTTCAACTCGCTTGATTTGGGAGAATTCGTTGCCTAACAAAACTGAAGTCATCTTTCCGTTCCAGTCTTCTCGTTGGTACTCGTAGTCTTTGTTCTCTAAATAAATGTCACCCAACTTGGCAAGTTGCTTATTTACCTCGCCAGCACTAGTACTTAAGCCGAAAGGGTTTTCTTTTATGGCGCTTTCATAGACTGAAAAGGCCGCTTTTGGAAGATCACCTGCTTTTGGCAATGCTTTCGGGTCGAACAATCCATAGCCATTTTCCTTACTGAACTCGACTGATTTTTGGGTCGTTTCTAAAAGGCCTTCTAACAAAACTTCTTCTTTAGAAACGAGCGTTCTACTTTCGTTGTATTCTTTGGCTTTAGCCGATGCCCAATTGGCCGCATCACCTTTTTGCTCCTTTAGCCAACTCAACAAATCCAAGCCCGCTAAACGTTGTTCTAAGTTTTTTGAAACCAGCAATCTTTCCGCACTTTTCTGAACAGATTTTACGCCTGTTTTGGTAATCAGCTCGAGCATAGATTTTCTAAAACTCGCTGCTTTGCGCGATAGCATTGGCTCCACGCGCTCTAATTCATCGGGACTTAGTTTGGCCGATTTTAAGGCGTGAATGGCCGTTCGTTTAATGTAATCCGAACGGTCTTTCAATAAGTCAAGTGCAATGTCACGTTGTTTGTTCGATAAAGGTTTTGCATTGCTACTTTGTTCATAAGAGTAAGCCGAATAACCTTTGAGAATTTTCCGAACCGCAGATTCGCGGACATCCAGTGGTAGCATCTCGAAATACGGCAAAATGATTTCGATGTTCTTCTCCTGACTTAAGTCGATGAGGTTCACCATTAAATCGAACAGAAATTCTTGGCCATATTTTACGGTAAGCCAATTGAATACGATGGGGTTAGAATTTACTGACTTCTTAGGGAGGACCTCCAATTTTGGCTCTAATTGTCTAAACAGCTCAAGTTTGCTCTTGCTGTTCATCGTCTTTATAAAGCTGTCATGGTTGATGAGTCGCACTGCCATACTCAGAATTACGGGGTCATCGCTGCTCATCATTTTCTGTCCAAACTCTATAGAGTAATTAGACAATCCAACTTGATTGATAAAGTAGAGCCCAAGTACTTGTTTTTCGCGACTGCCTTGTAAGACGCCCTCTAAAAGAGGTTCTGTTTTAGCGACATCGATTACGCCTTGCGCCCATAACGCCATGTAAATTTCGCTATTGTCTTTGCTTTGCATGGCCGCTGGAATCGCCTCAGGGTTATCCAGATATTTTACCGCCATATCCAAGAAACGGCTAATGGTGGCTTCTTTTTCGCCTTCCCAGCCAAATCCGCCCCAAACATCAACAGCGCGAACTACTGAAGAAAAACGCGACAGTTTGTTATCGATAATAACATGCAACATATGCTTGAAAGCACCTAACGAAGTTTCGTCTAATACTTCCAAAACCGTTTGTCTCAAACCTTCCTGGCGTTGTGCTGCGAGAAGTAATTTCTCTACTGCTTCCCAGCATTCTGGGTCCTCGGTGAGCAACAAACCTTTGATAATAGCACGACTCGGTTTTGCTTCCGCATGACCGCCATAGACCGCATCCAGACACAATTGTTTTGTTTTTGTATCGCCTAGTTTTATTGCTCCTGCAATGACATAAGCCAGGGCGTTACTGTAGATAGAATTGCTGTGAATGATGTATTGTTCAAAGCTGAGCTTGTATTGATAATCGTGAATCAGGTCGATGATGAAATTGAGCTGGCGCGCGAAAAAAATATCGGTTAAGCCGGAGCTTCTAAACGAACGTCTTCCATAATACGTCTGGTACATCAAGTCTGGAAACATTGACCACGCTTCCTTCACGAAGGGTGCCATCTCTTTTCCAAACAAGTCATCCAACAAAGGGAATCTGTTCTTGTCCCAGAATTTTTGCGGAGATGAAACCGTCTTCATTTGGCGAAAACGTCTAGTGTTTTGCAGAATGTAGTTCCGGTGAGTTCCGTAGGCATTTTCTGATTCACGTAAATCGACCATGCTGTTGAGAAACACTAAGCCGAGGTAGGCATTTTGCTGAGATAAGCCCGATTTACTTGAAAAAATATTGCCCAAAAATCCACCAACCGATTTATAGCGTTTTGCTAAACGATCGTGCAATTTTTCGGTATGGTTTTCAATTTTGGTTTTAGATAGAATGTCTAAATCTGCGCTCATATAGGGTGTGGATTAAAAAAGGCCTCCGGCCAAAAAGGTAAGTCTTACGATGGCTATTTGGTCATGTGGTTTGAGGGTCAAAAATTCGTCTAAGGCCTCATACTGTTGGTCATTAACGAAAAGGGCAATCAAACCATCTTCAAAAGATTGTAGCACATTTTGTGTCGCCTTTTCGGCATCGGCTTTTTGGTCATTGTAACTTTCGTTAAACTTAACCGAGCCGCCTTGAGCATTTGCTTTTATTTCCTTTCCAGATAAATAATTTAAAAGATTGGGGTTGTCTTTTCTCAGGTTGAATTCTTGCACTTGCTGCGCTACAACAGCTTCAAAAAACTGGTGAACGGAGCTGTCTGATTCAACGATAATATCCAATTCAAGATTGGAGATTTCAGGTCGCTTTTTGCCTAAGGCCTTTACGGTGAAGTTTAAAATCATAGGCTGCCGAATTTAATCGGAAAAACGAAATGAAAACTAAAATGAAATGTGAAAATCTGCTCTTCTATTTCCTAGAGCACAAAGTGTAAACAGGAACCTCAGCAGAGTTTTTAAAATCGAGGTAGTAGGTGCGTTCTTCGTCATACAGGGAAGAAAAGAGCATCATAGAATTTCGCCAAACTACAGTGTCAATTTCAGAGGAATGTCCCGCAGCAATATCTTCTTCATCTGGGTAATACAATTTTTTAAATTCGAGTACATCACAAAGGTTAAAGGTGTATTTCTTTCCTTTTTTGAATTTTTTCGTATTTGATTTTTCCTGCAATAGAATTCCATATCGTTCTGAATCAAATTTCAATAAATATTGATCATAAAGCTCCAAGGATTCAGAGTCGATCTTTTTAACCACAGCAACTTTTTCAATAGGATCATGAAACTCTGAATCTGAAAATTGCTTTTGACCTAAAACCAAACTGGAATTTAGATAAAGTAGAATGAGTGATATTATTCTGATTCCCCTATGCATTGTGAACAGAAAATGATTCAAAAGACTTCTTAAGTGTTTCCCAAATGGACAAATTGGCATCTAATTGTGGGGACCATTGTATGGTGCAGAGCATAAAGTTTTTTTGATTCTGCCGAAGCTGGTAGTAGCGGTAAATGTGGAAAGTGTTGAACTTTTCATCTTCAATATAGACGTTTTTCAGGGTGTTGGTAGT
>JAOARK010000002.1 GCA_025210575.1 Schleiferiaceae bacterium | reverse complement strand
GCGTGAGACCGCACATGTTTTAAACTCGTGCTATCAACAGTTTCCTGAAAGGTCTATCCATTTACTTTGCGTGGATGAAGAAGTAACTGCTAATAAAAAGGTGATGGTTATGTTTTTTGACAACCATTATTTTGTTGGGGTGGACAACGGACTATTCAGTTTAATCTATCAAGAAAGAAAAGACTTTGAATTAGTACTAGTTGATGGAGTGTTAACTGAAGATGCAAATACAACGAGAGAGATATTCGTGAAAATTGCCGGTCACTTGAACCGAGGAGGTAAAATGGCGGTTTTAGGAAAGAAAATTAGTGAGGGCAAAACACTGGCCTTGCCAAAAGCAAGTATTACCAATAATAACAAGACGATTATAGGTGGAGTAATGTACATTGATCATTTTGGTAATGCGGTAACCAATATTTCTAAGGCGTTATTTAATGAGATTGGCAAAGGCCAGCCTTTTGAAATCAATTTACCTCAAGTTAGAAAAGGCATTACCAAAACATTGGAGCATTACGGTGAGGCAAAGACCGAAGGTAGTAGTATTGCCGTTTTTAATAGCAGCAATATGTTGGAGATTGCGATCTATAAACCGGGAGGAAAATATAACAATGGAGCACACACATTGCTCGGTTTGAATATTGACGACAAAATCACAATAGATTTTAAGGGATGATAAGAATAGTAAAGATGACGTTTGACCCTGACAAAGTGGATGAATTCGAATCGCTTTTTAACGACAATAAGCATAAGATTCGTGCGTTTGATGGCTGCACACACCTTCAGCTTTTAAAGGACATTAATACCCCTAACCAATATTTTACCTATAGTTTTTGGAAGCATCCAGACAACCTTGAAGCTTATAGAACCTCTGAGTTATTTGCAGAAGTTTGGAGCGCAACCAAAAAATTGTTTATTGCCAAGCCCGAAGCTTGGAGTGTTGAACAAGAGATTATTTTAGAATAATGAAGAGTCTTTTACTCAAAGAGATCAATGTCTTTTTTAGCGGTGTTATTGGCTATTTGGTCATCATCGTTTTCCTGGCATTGAATGGTATTTTTCTTTGGCTTTTTCCTGGTCAGTTTAATTTACTGAATAGCGGATATGCCAATATAGATGGGTTATTTCTGATCAGCCCGTGGATGCTAATGTTACTTATTCCTGCCATTACAATGCGCATGTTTGCCGATGAAAAAAAGTCGGGAACTATAGAATTATTACTTACACGACCGTTTACAGATTTTCAAATTGTTTTTGCAAAATACCTCTCAGCGGTTGCATTGGTGGTATTCTCACTAATTCCAACTTTTATTTATTTCTATACCGTTTATCAACTGGGGAACCCAGTAGGAAATATTGATACGGGTGGAACCCTAGGTTCATATGTGGGCCTTCTCTTTCTAGGAGCTAGCTATGCTGCCATTGGACTTTTCACTTCATCTATTACAGATAATCAAGTGATTTCCTTTATCGCTTCATTACTCATTTGTTTCTTTTTCTATTTCGGCTTCGATCATCTGGCTGGCCTTGATTTCTTCGGAAATTTTGACCTGGTTATTTTAAGCTTAGGAATGAACGAACACTACGCCAGTATGAGTAGAGGTGTTATTAATTTGGTAGATGCCACCTACTTTCTGAGTGTCATCACACTCTTTTTATTAGCCACAAGAACAGTTTTAAAAAGTAGAAAATGGTAAATAGAAAGAGAAACGACCTTACGCAATTGGTATTGGCCGTAGTCGCCATATTCTTGGTGAACTACATTGTTTCCTTTACCAACCTTAGATGGGATCTTACTGCAGAAAAGAGGTATAGCCTCAATGATGTAACTAAGAACTTAATCAACACTGTTGATGACGTTATTCTATTCAAGATCTACTTGGAGGGAGACTTGAATTCAGGCTTTCAAAAACTGCAAAGAGAGACCCGTCAAATGCTGAATGAGCTAAAGGCATACAACGGGAATATTGAATATGAATTCATAAACCCAAATGAAAGTGATGACAAAAAACTCACCAAAGACATTTACGAGCAATTAAGATTTAAAGGTTTAGAGCCTATTCAGGTAGAAGAACAAACTGCGGATGGTGCCAGCGTGTCCTTTATTTTTCCGGGTGCCGTGGTTAGCTACAAAGACCGAGAATTACCCGTTCAGTTGTTACTGAATCAATTCGCCTCATCTCCTGAAGCGCAGCTTAACATCTCCATTCAAAATTTAGAATATACGCTTGCCAATTCGGTAAGGAAATTGACATTAGAGGAAAAGCCTACAGTGGCTTTCTTAAAAGGTCATGGAGAGTTGAGCGATAAATACGTTGCAGATTTAGCCAAAGACCTTTCACAGTATTACAATGTTGACAAGTTCAACTTGAAAGAGTTCATAGCAGACTCCATTACCGGTGAAGTTTCATTGAATAATCAGGTTTTGAGACTGAACACCATAGATGCCTTGATTATTGCTAAACCTACTAAACCCTTTAATGATATTGACAAACTTTTGTTAGATCAATACATAATGAGAGGCGGTAAAACGCTATGGTTCGTAGATGCTGTTTCTGCCAATATGGATAGTTTAAGTAAAGCATCTTCTTTCTTGTCTTATCCTATTATGGACCAGCTAGGCCTAACAGAATTCTTATTCAAATATGGAGTTCGTATTAACGCCAATTTGGTACAAGATATGGTAGCCGCTGGTGTTAGCGACACGAGAAACGTATACCGCTGGATCTATTTCCCATTGGTGATGCCGCAAGTGAAACATCCGATAACTAAAGATCTTAACGCGATCAAATTAGAATTTGCAAGTACCGTTGACACCATTATTGCCCCTGGTATCAAGAAGACATTTATGCTGCGTTCATCTCCTTATTCCAGAACAGTAAGTTCACCTCATTCGGTAAGTTTAAGAACATTGCGTAAAAACCATACTGAACAGGAATTTACACGCCAGTTCTTGCCAATGGGAGTATTACTCGAAGGTGAATTTAATTCTGCATTTGCAAATAGAGTGGTTCCAAGAGACAACTCAGGTCAACCTTTTAGTCTGATTAAAAAAGGACGCAAAACGGAAATGCTCGTTGTAGCAGATGGAGATATAATCAAGAATCAATTAAATGTTGTAAACCCAAATATCCCCAGAGGAGTACCATTGCCATTGGGCTATGATCAGTATACAGGAATGCAATATGGAAACAAGGATTTCATCATGAACGCAGTAGATTACATGTTAGATGAATCTGGATTGATTGAGATACGTTCAAGAGAATTGAAATTAAGATTGCTGGATAATCAAAAAATAAAAGAAAATAAACTCTATTGGCAGATCCTAAACGTAGGAGCTCCTATCCTGCTTATTATACTATTCGGTTTTGTATATAACCGAGTGAGAAAAAAGAAATTTGCATCGTAACCCATCCCTATTTGTGGATGACACGTTTTAAATGAAACACTGGAAATGAAGAAGAATTTAATGCTTGTGGTAGTGGTAGCTGTTTTGGCAGGTGCCGGAATTTATTTGGCAACCCAAGACAATCAACAAAAAAAGGGAACAACATTAGCGAACGAACATGATTTCGCAATTCCTGATACAGCATCGATTACCAGAATTGTGATCAGCGACAAAACACCAGCAGAAGTATCTCTAGAACGCATTGAAGGTACTTGGATGGTGAATAAAGAAGCTCCGGCTAGAACCGATGCAATTGATGTACTGCTTGAGACTTTCCATCATATTGCCATGAAGAGTTATGTACCAAAAGAAGCCAGAGAAACTGTTCTTAAGCGTATGGATGTTTTTGGAAAGCATGTAACCGTTTATAGTGGTGAGACCGTTTTAAAATCGT
>JAOARK010000346.1 GCA_025210575.1 Schleiferiaceae bacterium | reverse complement strand
GTAGTCGGATCTTCAATTGCGAGAGAGACGCATGCAGGAGCATATACGCATGCAGGTCCTGAGATTGGAGTAGCTTCTACAAAAGCATTTACTGCCCAAGTAACGGTATTGGCAATGATTGCTGTACAATTGGGTAAGATGAAGGGGACTATTCAAGAATCTAAATACAGAAATCTCTTATTAGAATTAGAGTCTATTCCTTCTAAGATTGAGCAAATGTTGAAGACAGATGCGCAGTCTAAGTATATATCAGAAGTATATAAGGATGCTCCTAATTTCTTGTATTTAGGAAGGGGATATAATTTCCCTGTAGCACTGGAAGGTGCATTGAAGCTTAAGGAAATTTCTTATATCCATGCGGAGGGTTATCCTGCAGCTGAAATGAAGCACGGTCCTATTGCATTGATAGATGAAAATATGCCCGTTGTGGTTATTGCGCCAAAAAATGGACAGTATGAGAAAATTGTTTCTAACGTTCAAGAGGTGAAGGCGAGAAATGGAAAGATTATTGCCATTGTAAATGAGGGCGATGTTGAAATCACCAAAGTGGCTGATTTCAGTATTGAAATTCCAGATACCATTGAAGAATTGAGTGCATTGTTAACTACAATTCCGTTGCAATTGTTGTCTTATCATATTGCAGTAATGCGTGGTTGTAATGTAGATCAGCCGCGAAATTTGGCAAAATCTGTTACTGTTGAATAAATGCAGTTAATTAAAATATAAGAACCCACCAATTAGGTGGGTTTTTTATTTTGGCACTCGAGCAATAGCTTAGAAAAAAGAACGTTTTTTACTTACCTTTCGCTAGTGCTACTCGGCAGACTTGAAATTGCATAAGAATGAAGAAGAAATTATTGTATAAAGGTGGAGCAGCTTTGTTGCTGCTTTTCGTCTCGGCTGGCCTGTGGATAGGTTTGAGCTCTTCCAGTTTAAATTACTTTGAAATAAATAAGCAACTAGACATTTTCGCAACGCTATACCGTGAGGTAAATGTGCATTATGTTGACGAAACGCATCCTGAAGAATTAATGGATGATGCTATTTCGAATATGCTCAAGAATCTGGATCCATACACGGTGCATATTCCTGCGAATGAAATTGAAAATTACCGGATGATGCATACCGGTCAATATGGAGGGATTGGCGCCACCATTATGAAATATGGCGATTATGCCATTATCACTTCTCCTAGAAAAGGGTTTCCAGCAGACAAAGCAGGTTTGCGCGCAGGCGATTTAATTAAAGCTGTAGGCGGTAAGGATATGAAAGGTAAATCTCCTGATGACATTAGTGGATTGTTGAAAGGGTCACCAGGTACTCAAGTTGAATTTACGTACGAACGTATGGGAGTTGAAAAGACCATCTCAATTACTCGAGAAGATATTCAGCTCAAAAGTGTTCCTTATTATGGTATGTTAAATGAGTCTGTTGGATACATTGTTCTAAAAAGTTTTACGAATAAGGCCTCAAAAGAAATTGGTGAAGCTTTGAACGAACTAAAGAAAAGTAATGAGCTAACCGGTTTGGTTTTGGATTTAAGATCGAATCCCGGTGGGTTGCTTTCTGAGGCTATCAATGTTTCGAACATATTTGTTGAAAAAGGAGAAAAGGTTGTAGAAACACGCGGAAGAACAGAAGAGACAAATAAAACATACCACACATTAAAATCACCAATTGATGCTGGATTACCTGTTGTTGTTTTGATTAATGGCAGTAGTGCATCTGCATCAGAAATTGTGGCAGGAACTCTCCAGGATTTAGATCGTGGTGTGATTATGGGCCAGCAATCTTATGGTAAGGGATTGGTTCAGCAAACCAAACCCCTTAGTTATGGTAATCAAGTCAAGATTACAATCGCGAAATATTATACACCCAGTGGACGCTGCGTTCAAGCTATTAACTATGCGGAAAGAGATGTAAATGGAAAGGTTAAGAAAATGCCGGATAGTTTGCGTACAGAGTTTAAAACAGCTAATGGAAGAACGGTATTAGATGGAGCTGGTGTAGACCCTGATGTTGCTTTAGAGCCGAAGGAATACCCGCATATTTTATGGTCATTGATAAGACATCATCATATTTTCGATTATATCTCCAATTATGAGAGCGAGCATGCTGAGATTTCACCCGCGAAGGATTTTGTTTTGAGCGACAAGGATTATTTAGAATTTGTAAAATACCTTGACGATAAAGAGTATCACTACGAAACAGAGACTGAAAAGAACTATCAACGGTTGTTGTCAATTGCTGAAGAAGAAGAATTCAAGGACATCAACAAAGAATTGAATTCGCTTAAAGCAGCTATTGAAAAATCTAAAGGTGATGATTTGATGAAATTCAAACCAGCCATTCAAGATTATATTGAATCTGAAATTGCCGAACGATACTATTACGAGGCCGGAAGAATTGAACAGATGGTTTTTAGTGACCCTGAAGTAAACCGTGCCATTCAACTTTTAATGACTCCAGAAGAGTATTCAAAAATTTTAACTGTTGCTCAATAAAATAGCATCATGGTATGAAACAACAAAAAGGCTGAAGTTTTTCGGCCTTTTGCTTTTTGCAATAATTATTACGTTTCAGCCGGTGTTTTTTGCGCCCACTTATATCATCGGGTTTTTCTGGTTATTCTATTTGTTGAGTTTCAAACCGCCAAGGCTCAACCGTTTATTAGCAAGTAAATGGTTTTGGTTGTTTACCATCTTCTATTTGTATTATGTTTTTGGCATTACCTACACTGATAATGTTGCGGAAGGTTGGCGTCTCATTCTTTTAAAAATCACATTTTTTTTGTGGCCATTGGCTTTTGGGAGTTTAAGCAGACTGTCAAAAAAACATGTTCAAATCATACTTTATGTTTTTGTTTTGGCCCTTTTTGCTTCAACTTTTATTCTTCTATCAAGAAGTTCAATCGAATTTATTGAATATCGAAATGTCAAGGTATTTTTTGGATCGAACCTGGCAAAGTGGCGTTTTCTTCCAAATCATTATTTAAGTCTTTACGTGAGCTTTGCCTTACTCATTTTGGCTAAAGATTTTACTAATGGGAGCATTAAAG
>JAOARK010000345.1 GCA_025210575.1 Schleiferiaceae bacterium | reverse complement strand
ACTCGCATTTTAAAGTCTAAAGGCTATGAAGCTTATAATGGGGGTTCTTGGGGAGCAGTAAATAAATATGTACAATAACTATGAAGAAAATTTTACTAGCGAGTTTGTCGGTTGTTATCCTCGCGTCATGTGGTAATGGAGAGAATGCAGATTCTCAAGAAGAAAATGTAGGAACAGAAGTAGTTACTTCCGTTGGAACGTTTTATAACATCAGTACAGCAGAGGCTGCGAATATGATTGAGGAAGGCGATGTGGTTATTATGGACGTTCGTTCATTAGACGAGTTTGAAAGTGGTCATATCATTGGGGCAATGAACCAGGATGTGAGAAACGAAGACTTCACAGAGTCGATTAAGAAGATGGATAAGTCAAAAACTTATGTGGTTTACTGTCACTCTGGTAGAAGAAGTGCTCATGCTTCTGAAATACTAAAAGACAACGGATTCACAAAGGTCTATAATGTGCAAGGAGGAATAAGTGCCTGGCAACAAGACGGATACGAGGTGCAATAATGTTAGATCTAGTTCTTAGATATAAACTCTTATTAATAGGCATAACCCTTGGAGCAATTGGGGGTTATGCTTATTACTATTTTATAGGGTGTAACAGTGGGCAATGTGCTATAACTTCAAGTCCTGTGAACAGCACACTTTACGGTATGGTTTTAGGGGGATTGTCTTTTGATATGTTTAAAAAGAAAAAGTAACATGAAAAGATTTGTGCTGGCTTTAATGCCTTTTCTATTCGTTGCTTGTTCCGATTCTGAAGAGTCGAATTCCTTTCAAGAGAAAGGTCAATTCATAGCTCAAGAAAGCTTTAAGGCTTTGAGTGGTGAACTTCAATCTGCGGTGGCTAGAGGGGGACTTGAAGAAGCTTTAAACTACTGTAAGTTGAATGCGCTGCCACTAACAGATTCGCTAGCCAGTTTCCATAACGCCTCTATAAAAAGAACCTCTCTGCGTTTCAGGAATATTGAGAATAAACCAGATAGCTTGGAATTGGCTGTTATGGTTGATTATTCTGAAGATTTGAAGCTCGGAATTCAACCTAAACCAAGAGTTATTGAGGATGCCAATCACGCACGATTTTTTGCCCCGATACCCACCAAAGCATTTTGTTTGAATTGCCACGGAGTACCCGGAAAAGATATTTCAGAGGAAATAAACATGCAATTGACAGAACTTTACCCAGAGGATAATGCAACGGGTTTTGCCGAAGGAGATCTTCGTGGAATTTGGAGTATAACATTTAATAAATAGCAATGGCTTCGTTTAAGGAAATCGTTTCAGGTGAGATTCCAACTTTGATAGACTTTTATGCTGATTGGTGTGGACCCTGTAAGATGATGCCTCCCATTCTTGATGAGGTGAGGAGCCAGATGGGTGATTCACTTCGCATCTTAAAGATTGATGTTGATAGAAATCAAGAGCTAGCCGCAAGACTTCAAATTCAAGGAGTGCCTACTTTGGCTTTGTTTAGAAAAGGAGAAATGGTCTGGCGGCAGTCTGGAGTCATACCAGCTCATCAATTAATTCCAATCATCAAGCAGAATAGCTAGTTCTGCTCTTCATCATTTTCTGAAAAAGTAAGTTCTGGTAAGTTGATTTTACTGCGAACAACAAATGCACCTGGAAATCCTTGTCGAATAATTTGCAGGTGTTTTTCAGCTTCTAATTCTGTTCTAAAATTGCCCATCTGCACCTTAAAATCAGGTGTTTCATATATCAATACACAAGGGATCTGGGGATAATTAGAAATGGCCTTTTTTCGATTTTGGTTTGCAAGATCACGATCACCACTAAATAGTTGAACACGAAATCCATCAATGGGCTTGCCTTTTAAGTTGTTGGAATAGCGTTCCACAAGGTCCGTAATTCTAAAATCTTCGCTAAAATGGGGTTGATTAACAGCGTTTTGAGCGGTGTCATTTTGTGCCCATCCCGAAACAGAAAAAATCAACAACGTAAGTGTGGCTATATATCGTATAATCGTTACCATTGCGCGCTAAAATATGGCGGTAAATATACGTTACAAACCGCTGGTTTTTTAAGTAAAAACAGGTCTTATTTAGAACGAATATAAATTATTTTTTAGCGTAAGGCCTATATTTTAAGAATTGGTTTAAACATTAAATTTGCCCCCCGAACTGCAATAGAGGCATATTTAGTTGCACGTATGAAACACATGATGACTTTTTCAAAGAAAGTAGCGTCAATGCTACTTCTATTCATTTTCACCTTTTCAAGTTTTGTTACTCAGGCAGAGATAGTTGGAGATGCCAAGAATGGTAAGAAACTGTTCAAAACAAATTGTGGCGCTTGTCATAAGTTAGACAAGATCATGGTAGGTCCCGCACTTACTGGAGTTACAGAAAGACGTTCTGAAGAATGGCTCTTAGCTTGGATTAAAGACAATGCAGCATTAAGAGCGTCTGGCGATGCTGATGCACAAGCGATTTATGATGAGTTTGGTGGAGCTCCAATGAATGCTTTCCCATTTTTATCTGATCAGGATATTTATGATATTCTTCAGTATACTATTGAAGGAGATCCTGTTGTAGCTCCTGGTCCGGGTGTAACGCCTGGTGCTAATGTTCCAGTTGCAGAACCAAAAGATTATAGCTTGTATATCTTACTTGTTTTAGGTGTACTGTTTGCTTTATTGCTAGCCATCTTGATTAAGATGCGGAATACACTTAAGGTTGTGAAAGGTGAAGATCCTGAATCTTTAGGTGATGATATTAGAGGAATTTGGGGTGCTTTTGCACGCAACAAGTTCATGGTAACTATTGCAACAATTACTGTAGCAGTTTTCTTCCTAGCAGAATTGTACTGGTATTTAATGGGTGTAGGTATTGAGCAAGGATATCAACCTGTTCAGCCTATTGCTTTCTCTCATGAGATTCACGCGGGTGAGAATAAGGTTGATTGTAATTACTGTCACTCAAGTGCACGTCACTCAAAAACGTCAGGTATTCCATCAGCAAATGTTTGTATGAACTGTCACATGATGATAGATGGATCTGAAATAGCAGATGCTAGCGGAAACTTAAAATATGATGGAGAGCCTTCTCCTGAAATCGCGAAAATCTACGAATCTGTAGGTTGGGACGTTAACACGAAAAAATACATAGAAGGATACGAGCAAAAACCAATTAAATGGGTACGTATCCACAATCTTCCAGATTTGGCTTACTTCAACCACGCGCAGCACGTTTCTGCAGGTAATGTTGAATGTCAAACATGTCACGGTCCTGTAGAGACCATGGAAGAAGTATATCAGTATTCTGAATTAACTATGGGCTGGTGTATTAACTGCCATAGAGAGACAGAAGTAGATGTTAAAAACAATGCTTATTACGAAGGAATCCACGATAAACTTGCCGAGAAATATCACGGTGAGAAGATCACTGTAGATAAGATCGGTGGATTAGAGTGTGGTAAGTGTCACTATTAATAATTAAGAACAAATCCGCAGTAATATAATGGCTGAGAATAAAAAGTTCTGGACGAGTTTTGAGCAATTGGGTAACACTCCGCTTGCTCAAAAAATGGCTAACAAAGAATTTGCGGAAGAAATTCCTACAGATGAGTTTTTAGGAGACGCTGAGAAATTAGAGTCTACTTCAACTTCACGTAGAGACTTTCTGAAGTTTTTAGGATTTTCTACAGCAGCAGCAACAGTTGCCGCTTGTGAATCTCCGGTTGTTGAATCAATTCCTTACGTGGTTAAACCAGAAGAAGTTATTCCTGGTATGCCTAACTACTATGCAACAACTTACTTTGATGGCAGCGATTACGCCTCTGTTTTGGTTAAAACAAGAGAGGGTCGTCCTATTAAAATTGAACCCAATAAAAAGGCTCACTTTAATGGTGGTACCAATGCCCGTATCCAAGGTTCGGTAATGTCTTTGTATGATTCTAACCGTCTTCAAGATCCAATGCTTAACGGTGAAAAAACCGATTGGAAAACGGCAATTGATAACTTGAAGAAAGAGTTAGATAAAGCAGAGAACAGTGGTAAGGACATTGCATTGTTGACTTCAACAGTTATTAGTCCATCTACAAAGAGTATTATTAACAAACTTCACGCAAAGTACACTCGCTTTAAGCACATTCAGTACGATGCGTTTTCTGTTTCTCATAAATTAGACTACTACGAAAAAGCTACTGGTGTAAGAGGTATTCCTCATTATAGACTAGACAAAGCAAAAGTTGTAGTAAGTTTTGGTGCAGACTTTTTGAACGGCTGGACTGGTCAGGATATCGAATCTGACTACGCAGCGGCAAGAACTCCGGGTAAGGATATGGCAAGACATATCCAGATAGAGACGAACATGTCTTTGACGGGTAGTAATGCAGATAAGCGTATTAAGGTTAAGCCATCAGAGATGGGAACTGCACTCACCTATTTATTCAACCAAGTTGCGCATGCAAGATATACATTGCCTCATGCTGAATTAAGAGCTGATCTTAAGAGCAGTATGGATGCATTGGCTGCTGAGTTGAACGAGAGTCACAATAAAGGAAATTCAGTTATCATGGTTGGTGGCAATGATGCACACCTTGAGAACATTGCCTTTGCAATGAACTTTGCCCTAGGTAACGTTTCAAATACAGTTGCACTTGGCGATACAGTTTTTATGCGCCAGGGTAACGACACAGACGTAAACAACTTATTGGCTGAAATGAAAGCCGGTAAAGTTGGCGTATTGATGATGGACGGTGTGAATCCGTCATACACAATGGGTCAAAAAATGGATTTTGATGCAGCATTGTCAAAAGTTCCCTTTAGTGTTTCTATGACTGAAAAGTTAGACGAGACTGCTTCTCAATGTACAATGGCTCTTGCTAAGAATAATTTCTTGGAAAGCTGGGGAGATGCATTACCTAAAGTTGGAATCTATGCATTGAGTCAGCCAGTGATTCGTCCTTTGTTTAATACAAAGCAGACGCAAGAAGTTCTTTTGGCCATTGCTGGAGAAGATACAAACTACTATAAGTTCTTAAGAGCTTATTACGATAGAAAAACTGCTGAGGTAGGAATTGATCATGAGTGGAACCATATTTTACATGATGGTACATTAGAAATTCCATTAACGGCAGAAGATCTTTGGGAAAAAGAAGTTGAAATGGTAAACTCTCACGCTACTGAGGAGTTTGTTTACGATTTAATGAATTCGGCCCATGATCTTAAAAATGAAGCAAAGGGAGGAAAATTTGAATTGTCTATATATCAGAAGGCCGGTATCGGCACAGGTGTTATGGCAAATAATCCTCACCTTCAAGAATTGCCAGATCCAATTTCAAGAGTAAGTTGGGACAACTACTTGACTATGTCTGCGGCTGATGCCTTAGCGATGGAGTTGATCAACGAACCACAATCTAATGGTGCTGTTAATGGAAGTTACGTTAAAGTTACTGTGGATGGTGTTGCTCTTGAGAATGTACCTGTGTTAATCCAACCAGGACAAACACAAGGAACAGTTGGTTTAGCTGCTGGTTACGGTAGAAAAGGTTCAGGAAAAGCTGGTGATGGTGTTGGTGTGAATGCTTACACTTTAATGAGCGATTTCTCTAGAACTTACCAAGATATTACCATCGAAAAAATGGATGGTGAGCACGAGTTCGCAATGTCACAGTTAGGTCACACGATGATGGGCCGTAAGATTGTGAATACTGCTACTTTGGATGAATACTTAAATGAGGATTCTGAAAAGTGGAATACTACACCAATGTTCCATACGCACAAAGGACATTTAGAGTCTAACGAAGTGTCGTTATGGGAAGAGCATGATCATGAAACAGGACATATGTGGAATATGTCTATGGACTTGAACTCATGTACAGGTTGTGGTGCTTGTGTTGTTGCTTGTCACATCGAAAACAACGTACCAGTTGTTGGAAAAGAAGAAATAAGAAGACACAGAGATATGCACTGGTTACGTATCGACAGATACTATACAAGTGATATGACAGATGAGGTTGCTGAAGAGAGTGGTATTGGTGCAATTGAAAAATTCGCAGCAATGGAAACTGCATCTTCTTCTCCAGAAGTTTACTTCCAGCCTGTTATGTGTCAGCATTGTAACCATGCACCATGTGAAACAGTTTGTCCAGTTGCGGCAACTTCTCACTCAGCAGAAGGTTTGAATCACATGGCTTACAACAGATGTATTGGTACACGTTACTGTGCTAACAACTGTCCTTATAAAGTACGTAGATTCAACTGGTTTAACTACAACGGCAATAGCGATTTTGCTGATGTTAACCCTGCCCAAGATGACTACGGAAGAATGGTATTGAACCCAGATGTGGTTGTACGTTCTAGAGGGGTTATGGAGAAATGTTCACTTTGTGTACAACGTATCCAGTACGGTAAGCTAGAAGCAAAGAAAGAAGGTAGAGCGGTGAAAGATGGAGAAATCCAAACAGCTTGTGCCGAGGCTTGTTCTACAGGTTCTTTTGTTTTCGGAGACGTAAACGATAAGGATTCTGCAGTATTGAAAGCGAAGAAGGATAAGAGAGCTTATCACTTGTTAGAAGAGGTGGGAACGCAACCATCTGTATTCTATCAAACAAAGATTAGAAACAAGGCGTAACTATATAAAAGTCGAAAGCACTTATGCATTACGAATCGTCAATTAGAGAGCCATTAATTTTAGGTGATAAGTCGTACCACGACATTACCGTAGAGGTGGCAAAACCAATCGAAACCAAAGCCAATAAGGCTTGGTGGTTTCTTTTCTCGATTTCCCTTATTATGTTCTTGTGGGGAATTGGAACAATTCTTTACACCATTGGTACGGGTATCGGTACCTGGGGTTTGAACAAGACCGTTAACTGGGCTTGGGATATTACAAACTTCGTTTGGTGGGTAGGTATCGGTCACGCGGGTACCTTGATTTCAGCAATTCTATTGTTGTTCCGTCAAAAATGGAGAATGTCTATTAACCGTTCTGCAGAGGCGATGACTATCTTCTCGGTAATTCAGGCGGCACTTTTCCCAGGTATTCACATGGGTCGTTTATGGATGGGATATTTCGTAATGCCTATTCCTAACCAGTTCGGTTCCCTTTGGGTAAACTTTAACTCTCCACTATTGTGGGACGTATTTGCGATCTCAACTTATTTCTCTGTATCGTTGGTATTCTGGTATGTAGGTCTTGTACCTGATTTCGCCATGATTCGCGACAGAGCAATAAACCCAGTTCAAAAACATATCTATAAGATCTTATCTTTTGGATGGGGCGGTAAAGCAAAACACTGGCAACGTTTCGAAGAGATCTCTTTGGTACTTGCAGGTTTGGCAACTCCACTTGTACTTTCAGTACACACTATTGTATCTTTTGACTTTGCTACATCAGTAATACCAGGATGGCATACCACGATCTTCCCACCTTACTTCGTTGCGGGTGCGGTATTCTCAGGGTTCGCCATGGTACAAACACTTCTTCTTATTGTAAGAAAGGTGTATAAGATGGAGCACTACATTACAGTGCAACACGTAGAAATGATGAACATCATTATCATGGTTACGGGTTCTATTGTGGGTGTAGCATATATCACAGAGCTTTTCATCGCTTGGTACTCTGGTGTAGAGTATGAGCAGTATGCATTCTTAAACAGAGCAACCGGACCATACTGGTGGGCATACTGGGCAATGATGACTTGTAACGTGTTCTCTCCACAGTTCATGTGGTTCAAGAAATTGAGAACGAGTTTAACATTTACATTCTTTATTTCAATCATCGTAAACATCGGTATGTGGTTTGAGCGTTTCGTAATTATCGTAACCTCACTTCACAGAGATTACTTACCATCTTCTTGGTCTATGTTCTCTCCAACTTTTGTTGATATCGGTATTTACTTGGGTACTATAGGGTTCTTCTTCGTATTGTTCCTACTTTATTCTAGAACATTCCCTGTTATTGCTCAAGCTGAATTGAAGACTATTTTGAAATCATCAGGTGAAAACTATAAAAAGCATCACGAGAATGGCGAACACTGATCACAGATTGGTCATCAGAGCATTGTATGATGACGATGATACCCTTTTGAGTGCAGTTAAAAGCATACGTGAAAAAGGGCATTACATTGAAGAGGCGTATACGCCATTCCCTATCCACGGTTTAGACAAAGCCATGGGGCTTGAGCCAACAAGAATTTCTATCGCAGGTTTCTTGTACGGTTTAACCGGATTGAGCTTTGCTATCTGGATGACTTGGTACATGATGATTCATGATTGGCCAATGAACATTGGTGGTAAACCCAATGGAAATTGGATGCAGAACATGCCGGCTTTTGTGCCTATCATGTTCGAATTAACGGTATTCTTTACCGCTCACTTAATGGTTTGGACGTATTGGGCGATCAACGGATTGTATCCTGGACGTAAAGCCATGAACCCTGATCCTCGTACAACTGACGATAAGTTCATGTTAGAGATCAGCGCTGATCATGAGAAAGACGCTTTAATTTCTTTACTAAAAGAAACTGGAGCAATTGAGTTGAAAGAAGAAGAAATTGAAGACTAACCTTTTCGCAAGATTATGAGAATAGGTATTATAAAAGGAATTACAAGTTTAGGAGTAGCGGCAGTGCTGTTGTCTGCTTGTAATAACGATAAAACTACTCCAGGTTACACTTACATGGACGACATGTACAGATCTCCATCGGTAGAAACATATAGTGCTGATGCACAAATGCCAAATGGAATGTCTGTGATGACTCCTGTAGAAGGTACCGTTTCTAGAGGTCACCAGCCTTATATGTATGAAAATACAAATGAAGGTTACGAAGCAGCAAGAACAGGTTTACAAATGCCTGAAAAGTACGCTAGCAAGGAAGTGGCTAAAGAGTATAAGGATATTTACAACAAAATGTGTTCTCACTGTCACGGTACAAAAGGTGATGGTAACGGAACGCTTGCAGAGCGTGAGAAGTTTTTAGGTATTCCTGGTTATGATAAGGCTAGGTTACCAGATGTTACTCCTGGTAGCATGTATCACGTAATTATGCACGGTAGAAACATGATGGGCTCTCACGCTTCTCAGTTAACTGAGGACGAAAGATGGGGTATCGTGTCTTATGTCTGGTACGAATTAAGAGGTGAAGAAGTTGTTGCCTCTACTTCTGAAGAAACAGTTGAAGAAGCGTCTGCTGAAGCAGCTACTGAAGAAGATAACGAAGAATTGGTAACTGAAAATAACGGTCATTAAGCATGTTTGAGTTTACGAGTAAAGCAAAACGTTGGGCCTACATTCTAATCGTAGTTGGTTTAGTAGGTGTTGTGATTGGATTCATGGGAAATGGATCATCGCACGATAGTCACGGAGATCATGCTCAAACAGAAGCACATGCTGATGGTCATGATACACACGCTAGTCATGATGATGGTCATCACGAGGCCGGTCATGATGCAGGACACGATGCACATGGATCTCACGATGGTGGACACCATGCAGTTGATCCACATAAAGCGGCTAACAGACCGTGGGCAGGGTTGTATGTAAATGCAATTTTCTTTTTAGGTCTTGGTATTGGAGCGTTATTCTTTTTAGCAATTCAGTATGCTGCACAAGTGGGCTGGTCAGCTGGTTTGTTAAGAGTAATGGAAGCTCAAGCTTTATGGGTTGCGGTTCCTTTATTAGTAATTGTTGTAATAGTATTTCTAGGATTAGGTCACGTTCACCATATATGGCACTGGATGGAAGAAGGTATCATGGTGAAAGGTGAACCAAATTACGATCCTATTATTGCGGGTAAAGAAGGCTTTTTGAATCCAGTATTTACCATTGTTAGAAACATATTGTACGTAGCTATTTGGGTAGGAGCAGCATTCTATATTAGAAAGCAATCTTTAAAAGAAGATATGACTGGAGACTCTGGAATCTGGGTAAAAACAAGAAAGTTTGCCGCTGGATTCTTAGTTCTTTATGCTGTAACATCTTCAACTTCTGCTTGGGACTGGATTATGAGCATTGATGCGCACTGGTTCTCTACATTGTTTGGTTGGTACACATTCGCAGGAATGTTTGTATCTGCATTAACAGTGATGGCTATGTTGACTATCTACTTAAAGAGTCAAGGTTACTTAGAGTGGATCAATGAAAACCACATTCAGGATTTAGGTAAGTTCATGTTTGCCTTCTCAATTTTCTGGACATACTTATGGTTCTCTCAGTATATGTTATACTGGTACTCTAACATTCCGGAAGAGGTAGCCTACTTTATGCAGAGATTCGATCAGTACAAACTGATGTTCATATTAATGTTAGTATTCAACTTTGCTTTCCCAATTCTTATCGTTATGTCTAGAGATGCTAAGCGTGTTCCTGGATTGGTGATAATGGCGGGTATATTCGTAATCATTGGCCACTGGATGGATCACTTTGTTATGATCATGCCGGGTGCTGTAGGATTTGAGTATGGAGTTGGATTAGTTGAAATAGGAGGTTTCTTATTGTTTGCAGGATTGTTCATCTTGGTAGTGTTTACCAACTTGAGCAAAGCACCATTGCTACAGAAAAACCACCCAATGTTGAAAGAGAGTAAGATTTTCCATCAATAAAATAGAGAAAGAGAAATGACAGGATTATTAATAGCAGTAGTTGCGGTTCTAGCCATTCTTGTTGTATTGCAAGTAATGAAGGTAACAGGGTTATCTTCTGACTTACAAGATGGAAAAGACAATGAAGTATCTACAAAAGACAACAACACTCAAGGTACGTTGTTGCTTCTTTTCGGAATCGCCTTTATGGTATCGTTTGTTTGGATGATCGTTGCTTGGGGTGATGTGATTTTACCAAAACCTGCTTCTGAGCATGGTGTTCAGTACGATAGCTTGATGTGGATCTCTATGGGATTGATCATCTTAGTATTTGTTTTGGTGAATCCAGTACTTTTTTACTTCGCATTTAAATACAGAGGTCTTAAAGGAACTAAGGCTACATATTACGAGCACAACAATAAATTAGAGTTAATCTGGACATCTGTTCCTGCTGTAGTTTTAGCGGTATTGATCATATACGGATTAACAACTTGGTCTAATGTTATGAATCCAGACAATACTGATCAAGAGCCTATGGTTGTAGAATTGTATGCTCAACAGTTTAACTGGACGGCTCGTTACTCAGGTGAGGATAACACTTTAGGATATGCGAATGTTGCGCTTATCGAAGGAGCAAACTTCTTGGGTGTAGACATGAATGATGATAATGCAAAGGATGATTTCATTGTAAAGGAATTGTACTTACCTAAAGGAAAGCCTGTAAAGTTCAAGTTCCGTTCTCAGGACATCATACACTCTGCATACATGCCTCACTTTAGAGCACAAATGAATTGTGTTCCAGGTATGGTTACAGAATTTCAGTTTACTCCAACTATTACAACTGACGAAATGCGTGCAGATAAGTACGTAATGAAACAAGTTACTAACGTCAATGATATACGTATAGAAGAAGGGAATGACCCTTGGGAATTTGATTACGTTTTGTTGTGTAATAAAATTTGTGGAGCTGCTCATTATAACATGCAGATGCCTATAAAGGTTGTTGAGCAAGCTGAATATGACAAGTGGGTTGCAGAGCAACAATTATTGGCTCAGAATTAAGATAAAATAGAATTAGCGTAAACTAATACAGATACAATGTCACACGATCACGGACATCACAAAGAAACATTTATAACGAAGTACATTTTTAGCCAGGATCATAAAATGATTGCCAAGCAATTCTTGGTAACTGGTATGATCATGGGTATTATTGGTGTATTCATGTCAATTCTATTTAGAATGCAGTTGGCATGGCCAGGTGAGAAATTCGCAATTTTCGAGGCGGTACTTGGAAAATGGGCTCCTGACGGAGTTATGTCTCCAGATATCTATTTGGCCTTGGTTACGATTCACGGTACCATTATGGTATTCTTCGTACTTACAGCTGGATTGAGTGGTACATTCTCTAACCTTTTAATTCCATTGCAAATTGGGGCGCGTGATATGGCTTCAGGATTCTTGAACATGTTATCGTACTGGTTCTTCTTCTTGAGTTCTATCATCATGGTAGCTTCTCTTTTTGTAGAGAACGGACCTGCAGCAGCTGGATGGACAATTTATCCTCCATTGAGTGCAGTACCTGCGGCTATGAAAGGTTCAGGAATGGGAATGACATTATGGTTGGTATCCATGGCGATTTTCATTGTTTCTTCTTTATTGGGTTCTCTGAACTATATCGCAACAATCATTAACATGCGTACGAAAGGAATGTCTATGACTAGACTTCCATTGACAATTTGGGCGTTCTTAGTTACGGCTATTTTAGGTGTACTTTCTTTCCCAGTATTATTGTCTGCTGCTTTGTTGTTGATTTTCGATAGAAGCTTCGGTACTAGTTTTTACTTATCAGATTTGTTTATCGGTGGTGAGTTATTAGCGAACCAAGGTGGTAGCCCAATTTTGTTCGAGCACCTATTCTGGTTCTTAGGTCACCCTGAGGTATATATTATTATTCTACCTGCATTAGGTATTACATCTGAGATTATTGCGACTAACTCACGTAAACCTATTTTTGGTTACCGTGCAATGATCGCTTCTATTTTGGCAATTGCATTCTTATCGTTCATCGTATGGGGTCACCATATGTTCATCACTGGTATGAACCCATTCTTAGGTTCGGTATTTACTTTTACAACGTTATTGATTGCAATTCCATCGGCAGTAAAAGCATTTAACTACATCACCACATTATGGAAAGGTAACCTCCAGATGACTCCAGCAATGTTGTTCTCAATTGGTTTGGTTTCGACTTTCGTAACTGGTGGTTTAACAGGTATTATTCTTGGTGATTCTGCTTTGGATATAAACGTTCATGATACGTATTTCGTAGTTGGTCACTTCCACATTGTAATGGGTCTTTCTGCCATCTTTGGTATGTTCGCTGGTGTTTATCACTGGTATCCTAAGATGTATGGTAGAAGATTGAACAAGTCAATGGGGTATTTCCACTTCTGGATTACATTCGTTAGTGCTTATGGCGTATTCTTCCCAATGCACTTCTTAGGATTGGCTGGATTACCTAGACGTTATTATTCAAATGTTGAATTCCCAATGTTTGACACATTAGCAGACATAAACGTGATCATTACTTTCTTCGCTATTCTTGGAGGATTGGCGCAGATCGTATTCTTATTCAACTTCTTCTACAGTATTTGGGGTGGTAGAAAATCTACTCAAAACCCATGGAAAGCGAATACGCTTGAATGGACTGTACCTGTTGAGCACATTCACGGAAACTGGCCAGGTGAAATTCCTGCAGTACACAGATGGGCTTACGATTACAGCAAGCCCGGAATGGATGAAGATTTTGTTCCGCAAACAGTACCTTTAAAAGAAGGTGAAGTTTCTGGACACTAGATCACATTAGTGAATAAAATTACAAGCCATCTCGAAGATTCGGGATGGCTTTTTTGTTTCTTTGAAAGAACACATTGTTAAAGAATGAATCCCAATTTAGATCCAAGTTCTGAAAGGTTTACTCCCGAGGAAGTAGATATTGAGAGAAGGTTAAGACCCTTAAGCTTTGATGATTTTGCCGGACAGGATAAAGTGCTAGAAAACCTGAAGGTTTTTGTACAAGCGGCAAAGAATAGAGGTGAAGCTTTGGATCACGTGTTACTTCATGGACCTCCAGGATTGGGGAAGACAACCTTATCTCACATATTGGCAAATGAGTTGAATGTGGGCATTAAGGTGACATCTGGCCCCGTTTTGGATAAGCCAGGTGATCTAGCAGGATTGCTTACGAATCTTGAAGAAAATGATGTGTTATTTATTGACGAGATTCATCGTTTGTCCCCCATCATTGAAGAATACTTGTATTCGGCCATGGAAGACTTCAAGATCGATATCATGATCGATAGTGGACCTAGCGCACGTTCGGTACAAATCAATTTAAATCCGTTTACATTGGTTGGGGCTACAACACGTTCTGGACTGTTAACATCGCCTTTAAGAGCACGTTTTGGGATCAATAGTCGATTGGAGTATTACTCGACAGAATTGTTATCTACTATCATAGAACGTAGTGCAGATATATTGGATGTGCCTATAGAAGAAAATGCCTCCATTGAAATTGCCAGAAGAAGCAGGGGGACGCCTAGAATTGCGAATGCATTGTTAAGAAGAGTAAGAGATTTTGCCCAAGTAAAAGGTTCTGGAACCATTGACTTAGAGATCAGCAAGTTTGGATTAAATGCCTTGGACGTTGATGAACACGGATTGGACGAAATGGATAATAAGATCTTGATGACCATCATCGATAAATT
>JAOARK010000344.1 GCA_025210575.1 Schleiferiaceae bacterium | reverse complement strand
AGTGATTTGAGTTAAAATCTAGATTCCCTTTAAAGTAAAGGAGGATTGGACCATCTTCGCAATGCTTCAGGCGTTTGGGGTAGGCATCATCTGTTAAGAACAATGGTTTGATTTCGTTCTGCTCTATAAAATGAATCTCCTCCTCTACCCTCTCAAATACATTTTGATTTAAGATGCTTGCTGCTGCTTTACTTCCTATTCCTGGAATCTTAAGAATGTTTTGTTTTTTCTCTTTGAATATGGCCTCAGGACTCCCACAATAAGCTAACAAGCTTTTTGCCAGAACATCCCCAACACCAGGTAATAGGGTTAAAGCAATTTGGTATTTCAATTGGTTCATAAGATTGGTATTGCAACAAGCTCGTGCACATCAATATCAGGATTTTTCCTGAACTGAGAAAATGCCAACCCTATTTGAGAATTCATTCACAGAAAAACGGGTTTGCCATGTTCATATACCTGAATTAGAACCTTGATGTTCAATTTTATAGTCATATATGAAGTTCAAATATCATTTTACCCAAACAAGAAAGAACGTTATGAGGAAGTATCAATTAATAACTCTACCAATATCACTGATCTTGATTTTGCTCTTAATTCAATGCAAAAAAGAAAATTCAGTTTTGTCTCAATCAAATGTATCGATCTCCAGCAAAAGATTGGACGAGCAGAAACTACCCGAAGATTTTAACTTTTCAACCTATCAAGATGGCACATTAAAGATTTTTAGTGATCCACAAACCACTTTTAAAGTTTATGGCATGTATAGGGATGATGATGAGGAACTGCTGTCAACAATACACTCAAAAAATGGTGAGGTTGAACAACGCCTATCTTTCTCAACAAGATTCTCAAGCCTAAGAATTGTAGCTCACAATGAAACTGGTCAAAAAGAAAAAATTGTGAGCAATTCAGGTGGTCAAAGTTTTCATATTGTAGACTTCACGGGCACAGGTAAAACGAATTCTTCAGCAGTGCCAACAAACGTTTTATATGCTGTAAATAGCGATAGAGATTTTCTTTTGGTTTCTGCCTTAGATTATAGCTACCAGACTTTACCTCAACTATTACAAGGAACCATAGCCTGTGCTGTTGATACATTCAATAACTGGGTATATTATCACAATTCAGGAAACATGTATAAGTATGACATAGTTTCTCAGACTCACTCTTTAGCTTACACAAATGCCAACCCATTCGGGTCAGGAAATTTT
This sequence comes from Schleiferiaceae bacterium, assembly GCA_025210575.1. Lineage (GTDB taxonomy): Bacteria > Bacteroidota > Bacteroidia > Flavobacteriales > Schleiferiaceae > JAOARK01. The sequence goes on along the minus strand of JAOARK010000344.1, from coordinate 3,038 downwards.
CCAAGAATGGAATTTGATTGCAACACGCAGCACCTATTCATGTCAAATAGTTCAACATCTATAAAAGAAGTGGACCCTTTAACCGGCAATGTTATAGCAACCTATACCATTCAAGGCTTAGTAAACGGTAGCGGTGGCGGTGACTTAACATTCCCACCAGATGGTAATCGTTACTTGGCATGCTTTTCTGGCTTATATAAATTAGATTTTTCTGTAGGGAATGGAATTGTACAAGCCACTCGTATTAGCGCAGAAAACATGCCCTATCAACTTACGTCTGCGGGCTACGATAGACAAGGATTTCTTTATGCATGTACAAATGATACTCAATCAAAAATGTTAAAAATGGATCCGAGTGATGGTTCGTATGTCATTGTAAAAACATTCCCTATGAAAATTAATGATTTAGGATCTGTTGTGAGTTTCAGTAATTCTATATGCACTGCAGATTCTGACAACGATGGTGTTTGTGATGAACTAGATGATTTTCCAGATGATTCCACAGTTTGTTGTGGGCAGTATACACCTTCACAACTTGGATCTGGAAGTTTAGCCTTTGAGGATTTATGGCCCACCCAAGGAGATTATGATTTTAATGACTTAGTGGTAGGTTACAATTACGTGCAAATGAAAAACTCAAATGATGAGGTGGTGAGAATAAAAGCGAACTTTCAAGTTAAAGCCGTTGGAGCATCTTACCATAATGGGTTTGGGTTTCAAATTGATTTGAATCCATCTGATATCGCCAGCATCTCAGGTTCCAGACTGAATAATGGTATTGTTAATGTCGATGCCAAAGGATTAGAAATTGGTCAATCTAAGTCTACAATTATAGTCTTTGATGATGCCTTTGATGTAATAACCCATGTTGGAGGACCGTACATAAATACTGACCCCAATCAAGCGTTGAGCATTGGAGAAGAAATTGAAATAGTGATCGAGTTAAATCAAAATTTAAGTGGTTCTTTTCAACCTGAAAACCCATTTATTTTTGTAGATGGCGATCGAACACATGAAGTTCATTTGGGCAATGAGTCTCCTACTGACCTTGCAAACATTGCGCTCTTGGGAACGCTATCAGATCACTCTGCTCCTGAAAACAATATCTATTATAAAAATGAAAACAATGTACCCTGGGGTATAGACATCAGTCATAATTTTAGATATCCAAGAGAAAAAATAAGAATCGATGAAGGTTACAACTACATTGTCAATTGGGCAATGTCAGAAGGAATCGCCTACCCAGATTGGTACAAAGACAATTCTGGATACCGCAACGAGAACAAATTATACATGAAACATTAAGATTATCATTTTCATTCTGTTTAGCTGAATCTGACGTCAATTAAAACCCTTGGCGTCAGATTTTTCATTTATATTTCAATTTACTAATCAAAGATTTATGAAAGGAGTTGTATTTACTGAATTACTTGAAATGGTTGAGGAAAAATTTGGGTACTCAACGGTGGACTCAATAATTGAAAAAAGCAATCTTCCAAATGATGGAGCCTATACGAGCATTGGAACGTACGACTTCTCTGAAATGGGATCACTAGTTTTAAACCTACACAAGGAAACAAAGATTCCTATTCCAGATTTGCTCCAAACATATGGCGAGTATTTCTTTTCGTTCCTAGCTAAGAATTATACGCCTTTTCTAGATCGAGCTAATGGGTTGTTCGATTTTTTAGATTCCATACACAATTACATTCATGTTGAGGTAAAAAAACTATATCCAGATGCAGAACTCCCCGCTTTTGAAACGGTTGAAAGAAATGAAGTGAAAATGGTCATGAATTATACCTCTGAAAGAAAGTTGGGAGATTTTGCCAAAGGCCTTATGCTTAAAAGTGGAGAGTACTTTAATGAAGATATTTCAATTGAGGCAATTGCTCTAAACGAATCTGGCTCTCAAATTCAATTTGTTATCACCAAAAACTAACCGTGGATAATAAAGCCCTCGAAAGAAGACTAAACCGAGAGATAGCCGCTAGAAAGGCTGCCGAAAAAATCCTGGAAGACAAATCCCTTGAATTGTTCGAGGCGAATGAAAAGCTTCAAGAATTAAATAACTCTTTAGAAACTCAAGTAGAGCAGAGATCTCTTGCCCTTTTAGAAAGTGAAAAAAGGTATAAACTTCTTGTAGAGTCGGCTCATGATCTTATTTATATTACTAATGGTTCGGGGTACATTACCTACGTTAACAGTGTAATAGAAAAGGATTTTGGATTTGATCCAAAAGATATTTTGAATACACATTTCAGTGCCTATATTAATCAAGAACAAAGAGAAGAGATCGTCAAATTGTATGTAGATCAAGTAAATCAAAAAACCTTCTCTTCTTACATGGAAGTTCCTTCTTCTAAAAGCAATGGAGAATTGGTTTGGATTGGTCAAAATGTTCAATTCTCTTACAATGATGATAATTCCTTAAAAGAGGTGATTGTCATTGGAAGGAACATCACCGAAAAGAAAATTGAAGAACAGCAATTAATCAGCACTCAACTACAGCTACTCTCTTTAATCGAAAACATGCATGAAGGTGTTTTGTTTGTCTCGAACAAAAGGGAAATTTTACTGATCAATTCTTACTTCATGAAGTTCTTCAACATAAACGAAAATGTAGAAGACCTGAAAGGAAAAAAATTAGATGAGATTCGTGGACTTGTGCTTTCTCATTTTACTAACCCAGAGAAAGAACTCAATCATGTACTTGAAAACTCCTTAGATAAACAAATAGGGAATGAGATTAGGCTCAAAGGAAATCGATTCATAAAGTACGATTACATACCCATTTTATCTAACCAAAAACTATTGGGTACACTTTGGCAATTCACGGATATCACCGAGGAAAAATTGCTGGACTTACAGATTAGGAACAGTGAGGAAAAATATCGTGGTCTTATTGAGAACATGGAGCTTGGTCTAATGGAAGTGAACAATGATGGAGTCATAACCAAAGTTTATGATTGGTTCTGTAAAATGACCGGTTACTCCCCTAACGAATTGATTGGAAAGAATGCAGAAGATTTACTTCT
>JAOARK010000343.1 GCA_025210575.1 Schleiferiaceae bacterium | reverse complement strand
CTTCCAATCATTCCGTTACCGTTGCCATCTGTGCCACCCGCTTCAATAACATCGGCTATTCCGTCATTGTCGCTATCTAAATCAAGGCGATCAACAATACCATCTTTATCTGTATCGGTATAGCACTCAAACTCACCTACAGCCATTTTAAATTTCTCGGTAAAGTTATTGGCATCAGTAGAGAGCAAATTAATCTTGATGGTTGAATACTTTCCGTTTAGGCGAATAGTGCCATAGGCGCTTTGACTTTGATTTGCAATAAAACAATCCGGTTCTTTTGCACCAACCACCGCAGAAGTGTCAAACACCAAAGCAGAAGTACTTGTGGCATCAAGGTTTGTGTTTCCGATAACCTTGCTTATAGAAAGGCCAGGTGTAGCCGAAAAGTCAAGAATAGCATTTTCTAGACCAGCAATGTTTATAACAGGATTAACCACCTCTTTATCAAATGTAATCTCTAGTAAGCCAGCATCAACTTGGTTCGAGTCAATGTGAATTCCGAACGAACTGATTGACGAAGGAGATTGATAAAAATTGGATGAAGAAAATGCACAATCAGAAGGGTAAACGCTAATGTCATTATCGTTATCCAAAAGAGAGGCCGTAAAATTAGTTCCATTTGCGAGTTTACCTGTAGCGTTTTGTGCATCCACAGAAACAAGGTTTGTTGCATAAATATCAGAACAGGCAATTTCCACTACATCCAGAATCCCATCATTATCGTCATCAATATCGTCAAGGTACCCTACCCCATCTCCATCAAAGTCATGCACAACCAAGATGGTTGCGCTACCAACATTGTTGGTATTGTCAATGTCAGCGAGATTAGATTTTAAGTTGCTGGTGGTGTTCGTCACAATGGTATTCATATTGACTTGATCTACAGCAAAATCGAGTTCTAACAAAACTACTTCGCCCACAAGAATTCCTCCGATGTCCCAGGTGTCGTTTGCATACAGCCCTTTATCAGGAGTGTTTCCTAAAAGGGTTAAACCAGCGGGAATGACATCGTCCAGTCTAGCCGATGTAACATGATTTGGACCATTGTTCTCAATGGTTATAAAGCATTTGATGGAGTCGCCCTCTGTAGGTGCAGTCTCACTGAATCTCATTTTCACTTCTAAATCAGATACCGCTGTGGCTATAACCGTTACTGTGGTTATATCACTATTCACACATGCTCCATCCACCTTGTAATCAAAGGTGTAGGTGCCCGGCCCTGCTTGACTCGGATAGAAAAGACCATTAAACTCAAGGCCTGAACTTGGAACCGTTGTCTCAGTAAACGACCCCCAAGAATCAAAAGGGCCATTGATGTAATCTCTAAGGTTAACCGGGATATCGATGTCAGAAGAGACATAAGCAGTATCTCCTGTGCCTGCATTTGGAGGGTTTGAAGAAAGACCTGCGGGAACATGGTAACTGAGCTGCATGCCATCAAAACAAGCCCCCGGAGGAAAGGATGATATAGTCAACTTGTAAAGACCGGTATCAACGTTGTCATTAAATGTTGCAAAATTCAAGACGTGTGATGTACCCAATGTGGTGGTGTCGTTTCCTTTGGTCCATTTGTATTGAGCATAAGCGATTGCCGGACTTTTCAGAAAGCCACTTGTTGAACCATTGCATAAGTTAAAAGGCATTATGCTTGGTAATCGAGGTGCACTAATAAAGAAGTAGAATGTTCTTTGTGCGCCACAACCATCTTTAACATTTACCGAATACAGCCCTTTTTCTAAACCTTGAAAGATAGGAGTTGATGTTGTGTCGGATACAAAGTATGGGTTGTCCTCAGAGTTTATGATGTAGGTATAAGGTTCCACTCCATTGATATCTAGGAGTAGTTCATGCTCATGTGGCGCGCATTCAAAGACAAAATAATCGTTCAACGTAATTTCTCCAATTTCGATATTTAATTCTTCCAGCACTTCATAATCGCAAGCCAAGGTGTTATTGATGTTATTGCTGCTCGTGTTAAGTACTTTTGGGCTATAGATGAAACGGTATTTGCCAGATTGAATGAATATTGGAGTGTTGAACGGGTGGTGGGTGGCATTGTAACTTTGGCTTCCTGCATTTGTAAATAGATTGTATTGACCTCCCGTACCTAATGGAGAAGACCAATCTCCTGGGCTGCTTTCTCTCTGGATTGCAAGAGAGAAATTGGATCCTTTCGTGTAAAAAGAGCCAATCAGGCTAAAGCCGGCACAGGTTTTTTCAATGTTCAAACTATCAAAACCGTAATTATGAGGGCTGCTGGGGACAGTGTGTGAAAAAGTCAACTTGTCCGTAGTGTCGCAGGTGTAATAGAAGTGAAAGTCGTAAGTCCCCTCAGTCATTTCTGTCATTTTAAAATGTCTGTTGTTCGGGGTTAAAAAAGAATCAACTTGCACGGGTAAGTCACTAGCGTTTAAAGAATGGTATGATAGCCAAGGTGCAGGTGCGCTAGTTAAAAGTGTTTTGTGGAAAAAGCGTGTTCCGCTTATTTCTACGGCTATAGAACTATGATCACCACATCCAGGGGTAACTCTTTTTAGCCCAGCGTAAGGCGTGCCTCCACTGGTATTTAAAGTAACACTTTTAGTTACTGACCTGCCGCAGTCGTCCGTAATTTGAAGTTGGTAGAATCCATCGGGTAGAGAGGTATTACTACTGCCAAAATTAACAACTTGAGAGCTGTTCACATTAGAAGTGAATGTTCCGGTTAGAGAATCTCCATCACCATCTGTAGAAAACTCACTACGGTAGTTTTCAGGGTTAAAGCCAGAAGGAACTTGTAGAAAATGCATATGATATACACCTGGCCCCTCACCAACAAGATTGCGTACCCGCATATATTTTTTACCACACAGATTAGTGTTTCTTGATTGCAAGGAGTAGCTCATCTTTGTAGTAAAAGACTTTGGGTTTCCTACAATTGAGTTGCCGCATTGGTCAACTACAGTGGTTACAAGTTTGTAATTTTCATCAACATCAAGAGTTAAATTTTGACTTGAACTCTTGTAATTAGAAGTGTTGGAAATGATAAAAGGGCCAACTGTGGTCGTGTCTGTTGTTCCGTTTTTTATGAATTGGTTGGTAACAGTCACGGGAAACGCACCATCAAAATGAGTTACGTTGTTGTTTCCTACGTCATACTGATACGTAATAGATGTTTGCCCAGCACTGCAACTGGTATATTTGTGCTGGTATGAAATGTCCTGTGTGTTATAATCGTAACTGTATTCAGGTAGGGAAATAGGTAAATCAACCGTATTTCCGCAGACGTCTAATGATCTCAGGATTACCGTAGTTATATTTATTCCTCGAGCAATGCTATCTACGTGTAGATTGTCTAGACCAATAGATTGTGCAGCATGATCTAACACACTGTAGCTCGAAGGGAATCCTGCCTGGAAAGCAGGGTCTATTTCCCAACCTGAGCAGGTGTATGTTGAGGTTTGAGCAATACTTACAGGAACGCTCACATCCAAGATGGTGTCCACAATGGTTTTGATGGAGTTGTTCGCAGAATCTACGGTTATTTGATAGTCTCCATCTTGAAGACCAAAAAATTTATAAGTAATATCCGTACCAGTTGATATTATTGTTCCGCTTGAGTATGTAGGAGACAAGGCCCCTGGGGTATAGAAAAACAATATTTCATAGTGCGTTCCCGTGCTTGTGTTTGACAAAACAACCTCCACTTCTGCATTACCAAGGCAGCTTTCGTCCGTATGGCTTATGCTCGTTTGAGTTTGGGCGGAAGAGGCGAAGCATTGGAAAAACAATGTAAAAAGACATAGAGACTTGAAGGCCCATGAATTAAAATACGAGCTATTTTTTTTTGCTGAGAAAGTGTGGACTATCATTAATCCAATTTCTAATACATACACAAGCCATTGGCTTGCTTTTGGTGTTGTATAATTCTTCATTTCGGGTTAACTTTTATCTTCACGATTGAAGTTGGACAAATCAAGCGAGGTGATGGAGTTAACGGCTGTGGAAACGCCCGAGGTCGATCGTGGGTTCTCTTTTCTAAACTGTTTTTTCCCAGTTTGAGAATTTTTCATAACTAAAAAAAGTGAAATACTCACCAAAGCTTTGAGCCATGATTACGCTTTCAAATTATGCTGTTGACACAGCCTTATTGATAGGTATCAACAAGTCAATATTGGTTGACACATTACCTTTTTAGATATCAAATAGTGTGTATAGCTGAGAAGAGTTTGCTAGCAAGTTTTGTTTAAAGAGAAAGCTAGGTCAAGTGCACGAACATGGGCTGATAATGCCGTGAGAAAACTCTGACTATATTTGAAATAATTGATAGATATTTCCCATAAAATGATTCAGGTTATGAAAACCAAGCACGAGGTGCTCAAATCGCTAATGTTTCTTTTTTTATTGGTTAGTTTTTTTTCTTGTGTTACACAGCAGGAACCAATAAGGCAACCTAGCACAAGCCAAAAACCTAAAGAAACGTCTAGCAAACCAATAAAAGAAAAACCGAATTACCCCAAAGATCAAATTGTACCCGAGAAGTTTGGTGCACAAGCTTATTACAAGCCTTTGGATGGAAGGCAGTATGAAGGCTTTGATTTTCCCTTGATCAATTTCTACCCGTTATCAAAAGCAGAATTCGAAAAGCTGAATACAGGATTGAAATACAACGATTACCCAAAAGGGGTAACAAAAATAGTTGCTGTTCAGAACAACAAAACTGGAATTACAATTCCAGAAGTTTTCACTAAAGAAGATATTGGAAAGTCATTTGTTGGATTAAAAAATCACCTGAATGGGGCTCATGGTCAGTTTACTGATGAATACATTGACTACGATATTTCAGCTCGATATGCAAAAGTCATTTATCAGGCTTCTGAATATTGCTTGGTTGATTTTGAATTCAATGGTGGTGACCGAGATGTTTCAAAGCCTCAAGAAAATGGACAGGGCTACATATTTTTTGATAACACAAAAGCATTAGCTAAAAGCTTTCAAGAATGGCAAAATCCAATAAGCCCGGATAAAATTCTACTCAAAGAAATATCAAGGAGTGGATATGTGCTCACGGCATATGTAGCCCCCCAGTTAGGCACCTTTAATATTGGAAACTCGAGTAAAAACTTTCTCATCCATACGGGAAGTGAAAACCCGGGAAGAATAAAGTTCGGAATAGAAGACTACAATGGAATAAAAATCAGAGCTGGAATTGGAAATTCGAAGTATCAGCAACCTAATTATTTATTCAGGTTTTCAGGATATAAAAATCATTGTGTTAGCCACAATGTTGAGTGGGTGCCAGCTCATAATCATTTTGAAATAGCAGACCCTTACATTAAGGGTGTGGGAACAGGAAACTTAGGAGGCGGTGGAGTTTTCATGGTATTGAACATCAACCCTAAAGTTGAATGGAATGAATTAACCAAGGGTAATAACATTACAAAAAAGGAACTTTTTATGTTTTCTACAGGAAACATAGGGAATTCAGGATCAACAAAAGTGGATAAACATCTTACTGATGTAGATAAGTTTGGTTTTGTGGCGTTTATCGGAAAAGCTGATTTTTCTGGTCCAAATTGCCTTGGTCAAACAGGAGGGAAAACAGCAGGAGGGGTCTACTATATACTTGATGATTTCACAGTTAACTATAGTCCAGTAAATAGATTTACACCCACAACTGAAACATTTATGGCAAGATTTTCAGAAGATTATTCAGGAATAAATAGTCAACTTGAAAATGATGGTGAATTAATTAAATCTTTAGCAAATAGATGCCTTGAAATAACAAGCGAAAATGGAAATTTTTGGAAGACTAGAAGAATGGGTGGTAGTAATCGAGCGCTTGTGATCCACACAGAAAAATTTGTGTTTTTAGGTAATACTACAAGATTCAATAGCATACATGGTTATTGGACACCTTGTTATAACAATAATGGACAAAAATTACTGAAAGACAAGCAGGGAATGTTGTTTGGCTCAAATACCGTTACTTCAAAAAAAATGATTCTAAATTTCGAAATATTATCAACGAAAGAAGATGATGGCTCCAATCCCAAATTAGTTTCAATTAGTAGAGACTATTTAGCTGGAAACAGCATAGCAAATAAGCAATTTATTTCAACAATAGGTCTGCCGTTTATCAACTCTATTAGGACACATATAAATTGGACAACGGTATTTCAAAAGCCATCAAATTTATTAAGTGAAGATGAACTCACTTATATTAATAAGATAGATAGGAAGCCAAAAGAATGGCAAGTCAATGATAAGTTTAGAATATGTGCTTGGGTGGAACTGGAGAGTATAGATGGAATTAGAATTGGCGATATAATAAAAGGAGACCAGTCAAACGTTACTGCAGTTGTCCGTGATATAGATGATTTTATGTACTCTAAACGTTTAATACTTGGTTCTGCTTCAGGAAACTTCAAAGTTGATCAGACAGTTAATAATGGGAAGTCGAAGGTAATAAAGGCTAGCAATTTCGACCCTACTGTTGTTTATACATGCGCGAGAAAACAAAGAGGAGACTACTCTTCTTCTCAGAAAAAATCCGTGAAATCAAAGAATGGCAAAACCTATAATTATTATGGAGGAGAATACCCCGATGGAATGCCGGGAACAGAAAACTTTAACGCTCATTCATATCAGTATTCTTATTTGTTGGTAACCCCAAATTTACCATTAATAATAAACGGGAATGATAAAGATAACCCAGTCTTTGAAATAGAGGTTGTTCATAGTGAGGCTGAAATTCTATTAGATGGAAAGGCGAGACCGACAAGAATAAGTTATTTAGGAAAAAATAAGTTCAAAACTAGCCTTAGTCAAGTAAATGCTGAAAAATTAATGAGAAAAGCGAATTCAGGCTATGGAATTTCGTATATGGGAGTAAAAGATGACAATTTTAGCGAATTCGATAGTCAAAATTGGGTTAAATGGGGTAAAGCTTCTAACCTTTCATATACCCGGGCTGAAATGACCTGGTATTTAAGAAACCCAGAAAATTGGCAAAACTCTCCTTATAGAAAGACTTTAAAAAATGCCGGAAATAACAGTGCAATGAGGCCAGCGGGTAAAACAGCATATAAAGAAGACAACTTGGCGAAATGGAGTAAAGGTTACACGATTATCAACGTAACTGGAATCAGGCGAATTGGAGAGGTAGAAAAAGGCAGTAGCGGGAAGCAGTTTGAAAGGCAAAGAGGGGTTTATAAAAACAACCCTGTATATAACCCAGCCTATGCCGAACGAGAGCAAATGTTGCCTAAAAATGAGCAAGGACCTTATCGACCTAAGTTTAGAGTCTATGGGCAACAAGCGGTGGAATACTATAAAAAGCAGACGATTGAATATGAAGATCCATCTGGGACGAACGTTGTTTTTGACCAAAATGTTGAAAACGCTCCAGATCTTCCATACACCATCAGAAAAATTCTTGACGAATTAGGGTATAAAGAGTAAAACAAAAAAAGCCCCAGATATACCAGGGCTCAACAAACAAAACATAAAATGAAAAGCTTACAGCTTAATCACTCTCTTCACAGCGGTTATGTCATCGGTTGATAAACGGATGAAATAAACGCCACCTTCAGAATTGGATAAGTCTATTGGATGGTTTTGTATGGAGTTGCTGTTACCCAAAGATTCTGTAACAATTACTCTACCCATACCGTCAACAACCTCTAGGGTTATGTTTCTAGGGTTTAAGATCTCAAATGATATATTGAAAATATTCTCACTTGGATTCGGGTAAACCATGAAATTTTGACTTAGTTCATTTTCAGTAATCCCAATGGTTACAATAGCGTTATAGTATGCTGTATCAGTGGTGTTACAAACAGTATCAGTAACTACACACATAACATTATACGTGCCTCCATTGGCATATTGATAAGAAGCAGTTGTTCCTGTTGTATAACCACTATCTCCAAAGAACCACTCTACCAGATGCCCTTGACTTGCAGATGCATCTACATGAATGGAGTCTGGTTGTGTAACCATAGCAACCATGTTGGCAATAGCCGTATCAGGATTCAATAAAAGGTCAACCTGAGTTTTTGTATCCGAGCACACAAAGTTTTCAGCATAAATTACACCATCAAAAATCTTGTTTGAAGTACTGCTAGATAAATTCGATCCCCAGTAACCAACACCACCTTCATAAGTCATGAATGGAGATTGTTTTACTTTATTTAAAGAATTGCCAAACTCCCAGTTACAGTTGTAATCTAAATAGATTGCATTTTTAGAACCAATAGGTATCATGATAGGATTGTTCAGTAACACCTTTGACTCTAATCCTGACCCAGCACTAACAAACATAACAGTGTCAAGCGCTACCCAAGAACCAAAGTTTTCAGCATGATCTTCGTAAGATGCATCAGGAATGTGATAAATAGTTACTGATACTGTATCACCAGCTGGCGCTCCAGAATTCAACCCAAAACCTGTAATTTGAATATTTGCTTTAGCGTGAATATCGAAAGCAATTCCTTGTCCACCGAATGTGCCTGTAAACCCAATGCTAGAAAGAGAATCTTTTATCCCACTTGCATACCCTAAATACCAGGTCGTTTGATTTCCCATAGAGAAGTTTATGGAGTCTCCACTAGCAAAAGGTACAGTGTCGGTTGAGTTCGCATACCAATTGTAGAATGTCCCTGGAAATTGTTTTGCTTTTAGGAATGCATTTTGATTCGCATCATAACAAACTTCGATTTGATCTTCAGTAACAGGTGCTGAAGGAATGAAAAAAGATTTCTGTGTGATGGTATCGTTGCTACCATCTTCATCATTGACAAGAGTTGCATAAGTCATAAAATCTACGACTTGTCCACCTCCATAGGTGTTAATATCACCAACATGAATCGTGTCAAACTCAAGGCTAGCCAAAGATCCAGTGAAAGTATAATTCACATTTGCAGAGAGAGATCCTGAAATAGTAGATGTAATATTGAATGACGTGATTGTATCAGTTCCCATATTGCGAACAACAACAACAATCGGAGTAATTGAATCTCCACATGAAGAAACAGGGCTTAGATACTGAACCACAGCAATATCAACATTTTTTGGTGTGAATTCGTCCGCGCCTATATCTGCTATTGTAGAACCTGAAGCAGGTCTTGCATCTCCATCAATATCAGTTGCAATGCTTAGTGAATTGTCTGCAACGTCATTTGGAATAGTACCTAAAATATGCAGGTCATCTGCAGATGTAAAAATGGGGTCTCCTTCTAGAGAGTTCATGTTAAAAGAAGGAGCAGAGCTTTTCCATGCAGCTAAATCTGTGTAAAGCCCACCATCTGAAGCTAAAGTAGAACCTCCTGAATAGAATAGATTGTAGTCAATAACATAATTTG
>JAOARK010000342.1 GCA_025210575.1 Schleiferiaceae bacterium | reverse complement strand
CTATCTTTTTCAAGTAGATATCGAGCATTCACTTCGCCTTTGGTGTAAAACATGAGTTGGTATTGTCCCAAACCATTGGCCGTAAAAACGTTTTTAATTTTTTCCTTTTCTAGCGTTTCAGATAAAAGGTTCAAACTAGATTTATCCATATTGGTCGCAAAACGATATTGGTCTGCTTTTACCTTGAATGGATTTCTGAGGCTCGCAGAGATAAAAAGGAGACACAATGCTCCTAAAGCGACATTGACTTTTAGTGTTTCTTTTTTAAAAGAAAGGAACACAAGTAAAAGCAATAACATTAAAATGGGTAAATAATAACGTCCGCCAGGAATCAAAAAGAAAGAGACCACTATGTTGCCTCCAATTCCAAATGCAAGTAAAGATTTGGTATTAAAAAGTTCTTTTCGTTTTCCCCATTTTATGAGTGTGTAAAGTAGGAATGATCCTAAAAATAGAGTAAGAAGTGCACCACAAGCAAGAGCTAGTGGGGTCATGGGCCAATTTGCTCCTAAATAATATGTTCCGGAAAAATGATGTGTTAACCTTAATGGAAAGTTTGATAACCAGCTGGAAATACCGTGGTTAAAAGTCAGAAGACTGGGATTCCAAATATTGACTTGTGCAATTTTTGCAGGGTATAGCATCAGCATAGTAACAATTCCAGAAATTGGTATTAGCCAAGATTTGTTTTTCCATTGGTGAACTGTTTTATAAAGAATTAAAGGAATTACGCCTAAACAAAACAACAATTGGAATTGACTGATTAAACTAAATAGGACTCCAATAAAAATGTAATTAGACGACTTGGGTTGAGGTTTTGTGATTAAAAAGAGCAAAACACTTACAGCGCAAAAAGCACTTACATAGCCTCCTCTTGCTTTCATAGACCAATATAACCATGTGGGTGCCCAAGCAAGTAGCAACGATATCAATAAGGCCATTTTCCAATGCTTTGGCTGTATATGGGTCAATGCCTTATAAAAGTAAATGAGACCTATTACCCAAATGACAAATGTGGAAAGCTTTTGCGCCCAATCCTGTATTCCAAAAATTTGAAATGAAAATGCTGAAGTCAACACTTCGATTGTGCTTAAGCCATAGTGCTGCCCTGCGAAATACCCGGGGAATTTTCCGTTTTCAATAAAATCAATGGCCATTAATCCAATAATGGCTTCATCACCATCTAAGACGAGATTAGAATCCAACACATGAGGAATTCTAACTGCAATGGCTGAAAGAACGATAAATAAAATTGAAAGTAACCTTGTATTCTTACTCAATGCAATTGGTGCTATTTAAAGCAGCAAGTTGAGGAAAATATTTATAGCCCTTGAATGAAAATCAATCAAGTTCCTCAGCGGGATCAATCTATGGATTTATGACCTTCTAGATTATCTATGCCCCAGCCATCTAATTCTTCTTGGCTCCATAATTCTGGGAAGAAAATTCTGCGTTGATATTTGGGGTGCATATATTTTTGCCAAGGGCTTCCTCCTGTCGCCTCAGAATCTCCCAAATATTTCTTGGCAGCATTGAGGTGAGCCATTACCCAAAGAACATTTACGGTATGATCATAATGGCGCATGGCATTGATCAATGTTTTATCCTTTTGATCTTCTTCGGGTAAGGATTTAAATTTTGTCCAAAGATTTAAAGTGTTGTACTCTTTCATGAAAGTGATAAACTCTTCCATGTATCGATCTTCGAAGTTGGTTAGGAGTTTTGATTTCTCTCCAGTCTGATGATCCTTTCCAGCAGCTTGCCAATACAAGTGGTCGAATGCATGTTGAAAAGGAGTGTTTCGGTCTATAGTAGCTCTAAATCGAATATCGATTAGATTAATTAATTCGGTAGAAGCGAATTCAATTTTGCGATATTGAGCACTTTGAAATCCACTTGCTGGTGTTAAGGTATCTCTGAATTTCATGTATTGTTCAGGTTCCATTCCTTCACCCATGATATCAAAACTCTGTGCCAGCATATCGAAGTAACGGCTAATGCGATCCAGGTGCATTGAAAACTTTTGCGTAGAAATGTTCTCGGTGTGGGCCACTTGCTGTATTTCCCAGAGGATCATTTTAAATAGAAGTTCATTGATTTGATGGTACATAATGAATACCATTTCATCTGGAAGTTGAGTGCGTTGAGTTTGTAGCCCAAGTAAAGCATCAACTTGAATGAAATCCCAATAGGTCATGGGTTCAGCGTGTAATAGTCCAGATAAGTGAACATCTGGATTTTGACCCATGTCTTTGTATTTTTTATCGATGGCTGCTAATAGTTCTTCGCGCGTCATTTCAATGAGTTCTTTAAAGGAGTGCAATGTATTGAACAGCATTTATTAAAAGTTGACATAAGTCTTAAATTTTGTGATCACAATGAAATACTTGTCTTCAACGGAAAATGTTAGGAATGTCAACTTGTTTATTCGGAAAAAGTTCTGTGTAATTACTGGGATTTAGATCAATAGCGCAAAGATTTCAATAAAAATTTCAAGAAGTAAATTTTAAGAAGTTGTTAATTATGATTAATTATTCACTAAAATTGAACTCCTTAAATAAAAATACCCAGATGGATATGTGTTTTCAAGTGATAGTAAGTAACCTAAAATGAGCGGTTTAACTTTTCAAGTGAATGAAAATCATGTAAAAATAGAGTCGAAGCCGATTTTGGCTGAAGTTCTGTTTTTTTGGACCACATGGAAATACAAAGAGCAAATTGAAGTAGACTCAATAAAGTCAGTTTGTGTCAAGCAAAGAATGGGTATTCCCACCTTAGAAATTAAACTATCAAATTCAAAAAAGAGTGTTTTAAGTTTTAGTCTTGCAAGAGCTTCTTACAAGGATTATCAAATTCTACGCAGTTTGAATAACCGGAATGATGTAAAAAACGAAATTCAGTTTCAAAAATATTTAAGCAGTAAGGGTTTGCCAAGTGTGTGGAAAAACTCAATTCTAGTTGAAGAAAAGCTCTCTGAAACCCAGTTAGCGTTGAATTTTTAGAGGGTATTTCAAATTACTGTAATCTGTTAGTTTCATTTTAACCGATCCAACTCGAAGTTTAGATTTTACATAAACAGGAACCTTATTTGCGTCATCACTTACCCAAAGTGTTATGGATTCTTCATCTCTAAACACTCTCCCATCCTGCACAACTGGAACAAACTTTAGGCATCTTATTTTACCACCCTTCATCTTTACCATTTCCTTACCTAGATATCTCAATTGAAAAGGAAAGTCCTCATGGTCT
>JAOARK010000033.1 GCA_025210575.1 Schleiferiaceae bacterium | reverse complement strand
TTATTGGGAAAATAGATTCAAACAACAAAAGTTTGATATAACAATAATTGGGGCCGGTTTTACCGGCCTTTTTTCTGCGTTGTTTTATTTGAAGAACAAGCCAAAAGCAAAAATTGCCATCTTCGATAAACAGTTCCCACCTCCAGCCGCGAGTACCCGAAATGCAGGCTTTGCCTGTTTTGGAAGTCCAACAGAGCTACTCGATGATCTTTCAAAAGAAAACCCCGAAAATGTTTTATCTCGAGTTGAAATGCGTGTGCAAGGTCTATCATTGTTAAGATCTACTATTGGTGAAAATAAATTGAATTGGACTTCTTTCGGTGGTCAAGAAGTTTTCTTGGATAAACAAAAGAAATTCTATGAATCTACTTGTGAGCGACTTGATGAGTTAAATTCATTTCTTCATCCTATTTTCAATGAAGATGTTTATTCGATTTCCTCAGCCGATAACTATTTTCAGAAAGCCATTCATATTAAGAATGAAGCCCAAATTGACCCTTTCATGGCTTGGCAATCACTTTATTCGATGGTGTCTAGTTACTCTAATGTTTTTTTTGCTGCAGAAAATGTGCATCATATTTCTGGTGGAGAAATCGCTCAAATAGAAACAGATCGAGGTTCTTACATTTCTGATAAAACCTTGGTGTGCACAAATGGTTTTTCAAATAAGCTTCCATTGAATTTGAATGTTGTACCAGCCCGTGCCCAGGTGCTCATCACAAAACCTATCAACGATTTACCTATTCAAGGAAGTTTCCACATGGACGAAGGTTATATTTATTTCAGAAATGTTGAAAATCGCCTACTACTGGGTGGAGCTAGAAATATTGATTTTGAACAAGAACAAAGCGATGAATTTGAATTGAATTCAAAGATCCAGCACAGATTAGAAAAAGTTCTATCAGAATTTATTCTGCCAAATCATTCCTTTGATATAGATTATCGTTGGTCGGGGATTATGGCATTTGGAAGGAAGGGAGAAAAAGAATTCATCTTGGATGAATTAGAACCAAATCTATTTGTAGCTACACGTTTGGGAGGAATGGGTGTTGCCTTAGCCCCCGCCCTTGCACAAAAGATTGTAAAAAAAATGGGCTGACAAAAGCCAACCCATCTAAATTCTTAGAATCTTATTTTTCTTAGTCAATAAAATAGAATCCGTTAGGTCCAATTCCTGCGCCTACTGAGTCAATCATTGCTCCATTTGCATCGTAACGATATACATGTCCATTTTGATCGAACGCAGCAGAATAACCTCTATAGATTTCATTCGTTGTTGGATGCACACCAAGGCCATAGAAAATATCAGAGATAAATGAATTAGCAGGTAAGGCATTATCAGAAATATTCATTTGATACAATTCACCTCCATACAGTCCGCTTGTAAAGAACAGCTTATCTTTCGCTCCATTGATCATCAATCGTGCAGGGTGCACAGAAAGATCTGTGAATACAAATTCTTCTTTTGTTAAAGTGTTTACATCAATCTTAAACAGTTTTCCTTCCGTATCGCTTGAAGGATTTGCCCAGTCACTAAATCCGGCACACAATACCCACAAGTCTCCATTTGCATCTATTTGCAGTGATTGAGGAGCATGCGCTAGATGAATTCTGTTTTCTTCTGTTAAAGTATTTAGATCAATGATACTCACCGTACTATCTGGTAATGCTGGAGCCCAGATACTACCACCATTGTTTGCAACGTATAGTTTACCGTTATGAATAACCATGTTTTCTGGATCCTCACCTACTTTAACGCTATTAACAACAGTGTTACTCGTTAGATCAATAACTTTCACCTCATTATCAGCCCAATCAGAAACATAGCCCATATTACCTTCAGTAACCATATACCTTGGTTGGCTTATTCCCGAAATTTGGCCTTTAGACTCAAGGGTCGTAGCATCAGCCATTTCAATTAAACCTGACTGATTTATAACCATATACATGGTTCCATTGTGCTCTGTCATAGATTGGAATACATCGCCTAAGGTAAAACCATTCTTATCTAAAAAAGCCGTTGGAGTTACAGCAGAGTTCTTGTAGTTAACATGACTCAAAGTACTTTCCCCAGACCCAAACACACCTTCATTGCTTACATAAACACCTGATGTGTACATTACATCGCCTGGTGCTGAAGGTGTTTCTGTTTTCTTACACGCAAATAGGCTTAAGGCTGCCAAAGCCACAATCGTCTTTTTCATTTTTAAATTTTAATTGAAATTCCTGTTTTGTAATTAACACCCGGCATGGGGTAATTTTTTATGGTTTGATAAGTTTGATTGGTAAAATTTTGAACTGAAAATTGAAAAGCGCAATTCACCTCTCTAATATTAAATCGATAACGAATTTCAGCATCGTAAATGGTAAATGCATTCAGCTTGCTCAGCGGGTCATGATCTGCTCTCGCATACACTTCTCCAGTATAGAAAGAAGTAATCAAGAATGAAAGTGATTTCCATCTCACATTTAAATTACCTGTTATTTTGTCTTCAGGGGTGTATATCGTCTGCTTGCCAATTGATGCGTCATTTGGAATAAAACTCTCGGTTGTAATAGAGTTGTTAAACAAATAACCCAACCCAAAACCAAAATGAATCTTAGAGATTCTCCATTTCGCATTAAGGTTTAGATCTATACCATTAATATCTATTTGCTTGATGTTTTCTGGAGACCAAATTCCACCACTTAAAGGAACCCATTGAATAAAATTATCTATGGATTGCCTATACGCCACCATTCTATAATTGATGTGCTTTGATAGAAACTCGAACCCGACTTCACCTCCCCACCCTTGTTCTGGCTTCAGGTCTGGATTTCCACCAACGGTCCAAAATCGATCGTTTAAGGATGGGTATCTAAAGTTATAACTCACATTCCCAATTAGTTTTATGAAATTAATAACTTGGTATTCAAGGTTCAGACTTGGACTAAAAGGTGCTGTGTTACCATCAACGAATTCCTGGCGCACAGCGAACACACCCAACCATTTGTTTTTAGCATATTTAGCCGAAGCAAAACCAGCAAAATTATTTTGTCTTGCATCTCGTTTGCTTTCTCCTGCAGCCTCGGTATATATATTCTCTAGACCAAAGAAAAACTGCCAGGCTTCATTTTGAGGAATAATTGTGCTTGTCGCTTTGCTAACCGAACTGAATGTAGTGTTTGTTTCATCGAAGGTAGAATTCTTGAATCGTTGATTTTCTGTTAGAACTCCCTGAGTGAAATCAATCCAACCCCAATTGAAGGTATACTTCCCTGAAACAAAGGCTTTATGATTAGCGTCTTCCAGCCTCGAATTATTTGGGTTGGTTGGAACAAATGAATCTGGAGAACCTCGATCTGCTATAGTTCCCCAGTAACCAAGTTTAACTTGAAATGGAGACTCAAAATCGAAAATAAACTCTGTTCGCGCATTTAGATTCTTTACATCCGCATTGACACGATTATATTCCTTTCCTCGGTAGTCGTATGTAAAATCGTTCTCGGCTTGAGTGTAAAAAATAGAAGTAACATTCCTGAATTTTGAACCGCCAACGTTAATACTCACATTTCCGAAATAGTGCTCAAAACTTCCCAAACCAAAGTCAATTTGGACTGAGTTTAATTCACTTTTATTTGCATTTACGGTGACTACCGAACCCATAGCCTGGTTTCCGTATAATGCCGATCCACCCCCAACGCTTTGCCCTAGGGAAAGTCCATTCAATGAAAGTAGGCTAATATCAGTACTACCTAGGCCAGGAGAGTTCAAAGGCAAGTTGTTCCAATACAAATTAACTTGCGAGCTGCTGCTACCGCGGCTTGAAAAAGTGGCAGATAATCCTGGTCCAAAACTGCGAATGTGATTCGTATGGTTAGAAAACAGAGCTTCCGTAATTGTCGCAGAATATCCACCAACAATTTGACTGTCGGTTTTTACAATAAACTGATGCCCAGGAACAAGATTCTGAAGTCTTTGATCTTCAAGCAGAATTTCATCTAACTGCTCTAAAGAGTCTTGTACCTGCGAATAACCAAAAATGGTTAGACACAATGCGATATGTGTGAATAAAAGCTTTTTCATTCAACGTCCTTTATTCCCGAAAGACATTAATTTATGTTTCACTAAGGCAGGTCTTCTGACTTCCTTTAAACAAGCGCCTTCCCGTTTACACAGTGGCTAGAATGCTTGCTTTTATCCAGGTTACAGCTGCGGGTACAGTCTCCGAATTTCACGGAATTCCCTTTTCAGTCTCACATTAAATGAGAGCACCTAAAGCGCGGCAAATGTAATCTTTATCTGTAATGCGAGTGAATTATTTAAGAATTCTAATAACTCACTGAATTTGAATTAGATATCAATATTTAATTTCAAATGTGTATTTAAACATTTGGAAACGTCTGCAAAGCAACATTGTATGCAGACTCAAAAGACAAGTTGTTCACACCGGTTTGAAGTTTTTTGGCTGCACAAAAGGTGATAAGATTTTCTGTTGGCATATTTCCAACTAAATCATCCACAGCCATTGGACAACCACCCAATCCTTTTAAGGCTCCATCAAAGCGCTTACAACCCGCTTCGTAAGCAGCTTCAACCTTTTCAAACCAAGTGTGTGGTTGGGTATGCAAATGCGCTCCGAACTCAATGTTTTTGTAGCGCGGTGTTAAGTTTTCAAAAAGGTATTTTATTGTTTCCGGTTTTGAAGATCCAATGGTATCCGATAAAGAAACCACTTGAATACCAATTTTATGCATTTCATCAACCCATTTTTCCACGATCTCCACATTCCAAGGCTCACCATATGGATTGCCAAAACCCATTGAAATGTACACCACCAGCGTTTTGTTATTCGCAACACTTAAAGCTTGCATTTCTTTTACGGTTTCAAAGCTTTGGCTGATGGTTTTATTGGTATTGCGTTTTTGAAAAGTTTCTGAAATGGAAAAAGGAAATCCTAAATAGTCTATTTCTGAAAATTGACATGCTGCTTCGGCTCCTCTTTTATTGGCAACAATGGCCAATAATTTTGATTGTGTATTTGAAAGATCTAAACCGGCTAAAACTTCAGCTGTATCTCGCATTTGAGGAATGGCCTTTGGAGAAACAAAACTTCCGAAGTCAATTGTATCAAACCCCACTTTTAAAAGTGAGTTGATGTATTTAATCTTCTGCTCAGTTGGTATAAATTCATGAATACCCTGCATAGCATCGCGTGGACATTCAATAATTTTTATGTTCTCGTTCATAGTGTTTTGATTGTTCTCTTTTAGGCAGACTTCAGTAAATGTTTATTAATGTTTTTTACGATGGACGGGCCTTCATAAATAAAACCTGTATATACCTGCACTAAATCGGCTCCTGCCTCTAGTTTTTCTTGTGCGTCTTTTCCAGTAAAAATTCCACCTACCGCAATAATGGCTATTTCCTGAGGTAAACCCGCACGAAGGTATTTAATAACGTCAGTACTTCTTTGCCTTACAGGTGCACCACTTAAGCCCCCAGCACCAATAGCATCTACCTTGGCTTTAGAGGTTTTTAAACCACTGCGAACTATAGTGGTATTTGTAGCAATAATAGCGCTGAGGTTCACTTCTTTAGCAATGTCAACAATATCATCCAGTTGTTCATTTGTTAAATCTGGAGCTATTTTCAACGCCAGGGGTTTTGGGTTTTCTTTTTGATTGTTTAGTGTTTGTAGAGTATTTAGCAATTCCATCAAGGGCTCCTTCTCTTGCAATTCGCGTAATCCAGGAGTGTTGGGTGAACTTACATTTACAACAAAATAGTCCACATAAGGAAACAAGGCCTTGAAGCATTTTACATAATCCTCTGTAGCTTCTTCGTTAGGGGTTACTTTGTTTTTGCCAATATTCCCTCCTATGATGATATCTGTTTTCTTTTTACTCAACCTAAACACAGCTTCTTCTACTCCACCATTGTTAAAGCCCATCCGGTTTATTAATCCTTGATCTTCTGCAACACGGAACAATCGAGGCAAAGGATTCCCCGGCTGTGCCTTAGGTGTAAGTGTTCCAATTTCAATAAACCCAAAATCATAAGCGCTTAATTCGTCAAAAAGCTTGGCGTCTTTATCGAAACCAGCAGCTAAACCTACTGGGTTTGGAAATTCAAGACCCATCACTGTTTTTCTAAGTCTTTTATCCTTTACATGAAAGATGCTTTTGGTAATGCCAAACATACCTGGCAGGTGCATCATTATTTTAACCAACTTAAACGTAAAATGATGAATAGTTTCGGGTTGAAATAGAAAAAAGATGGGGCGAATTAAGGCCTTATACATACCTGAAAAATTTGTCGCGAATTTACTGCATAGTTCAAAGCTTAAAAAGTTGGAAAGTCGGAAAGTTTAGCAAAGTCGTTACCGCAACTCGTTTATTTTTGTCGCCTATGCAGAATACCATCAACATAAGCAACAAGAGAGCACGATATGAGTATGAATTACTCGATCAATTTACCGCTGGGCTTCAATTGTTGGGTACAGAAATCAAATCTATCCGCCAAGGAAAAGCTAAGATCACAGATAGTTTTTGCTTTATGCAAAATGGTGAAATGTTTATCCGCAATATGCACGTTGCCGAATATGATCATGGCAACATAAATAACCACAACCCATTAAGAGAGCGAAAGTTATTACTTAAACGCGATGAACTCAAAAAGTGTGAACGCAAACTAAAAGACAAGGGATTGACCATTGTCGCCCTGAAACTCTTTATAAACGAGCAAGGGTTTGCTAAGTTAAACATCGCCATAGCAAAAGGGAAAAAATTGCATGACAAGCGCGATTCATTGAAAGAGAAGGATCAAAAAAGAGAGGCCGCTAGAGCTAAAAACAGATATTGATGGAATTTGAATTAAACGGCAAGGAGTTTATTGAACTCAATAAACTTTTAAAAATTTTAAGTCTTGTTGAATCTGGTGGGCAAGCCAATCTATTTATAACTGATGGACAAGTAACGGTGAACGGAGAAGTTGAAACTGCCAAACGCAAGAAGTTGAGAGAAGGAGATGTTGTTTCATTCATGGATCAGGAAATTCTGATCAAATGAGTGTGATAGAAAACACTATTGCTTATGTAAAGAAAGAGCTAGCTAATGCAGAAGGTGGCCATGATTGGTTTCATATTGAGCGTGTTTGGAAACTCGCTAAAACCATTGCCAAAGAAGAAAAGGCTAACCTTTTGGTGGTAGAATTAGGTGCTTTACTTCACGATATAGCCGATTCAAAGTTTCATAATGGTGATGAATCCATTGGTCCGAAAAAGGCTTTAACCTTTATGCATACTCAAAAAATCTCTAAAGAAGACAAGCAACACGTGCTCGCCATTATCGAAAATATCTCTTTTAAAGGTGGAGAAACGCAGAATAACATTGATTCTTTGGAGTTTAAAGTGTGTCAAGATGCGGACCGCATGGATGCTATTGGAGCCATTGGCATTGCAAGGGCGTTTAATTATGGTGGTTTTAAAAACAGAGGCCTTTATGATCCAGCCATTGCACCAAAGTTGAACATGACCAAAGAGGAATACAAAAAAAGTACCGCACCTACTATTAATCATTTCTATGAGAAGCTGTTGTTGCTTAAAGACCTAATGCATACGGATACAGCAAAGAAAATGGCGGCGCATCGCCATGTCTATATGGAGACCTTCCTAAAAGAATTTTACGCTGAGTTCGAGGGCAGATTGTAAACACCCTCGATTAGATCATAAGTAAAACCAATTGAATTTATATTCTAATTAAGGTTAGTCTATTTAAATTGGCTTTATGAAAATCACTACTTTAAAACTTTACAGCAAGCATCTCGAAAAACAAAAGATGTTTTACAGTGAGGTACTT
>JAOARK010000341.1 GCA_025210575.1 Schleiferiaceae bacterium | reverse complement strand
GCATGGCATTAGAAAATGGTAAACCCAAGTATGTAAGTTGTTTCAACCAAGGTAATACGGCTCAAAGCTGGAGGCAAAACATTACAGAAACAGGAGTAATCATTGATGTTGACACGGATGAACTTGTAGCAGAAGGCTTAGCCATGCCGCATACACCAAAACTGATTGATGGCACACTTTATGTATTAATGTCGGCAACCGGTGAATTAGTAAAGATTAATACAGAAACCGGTGAAAAAGAAACAATATTGAAACTAGATAGCTTTGTAAGAGGAATGGATGTTTGCGGTGAATTCTTATTCATTGGACTTTCCAAACTGAGAAAAAACTCTAAAACCTTTGCGCATCTTATGAATAACTTCAGTAGAAATCGTGCTGGCGTGGCAATAGTTCATTTGCCTTCAGGAGCCTTTGTTGGAGAAATTCAATACCACACCTCTGTTGAAGAGATCTATGAAGTAAAAGTTATACCCAATACCGTACGACCTAATATTCTTAATCCAGAAAGTGAAGACTGCAACAGAGCCGTTTCTATTCCTTCTACAACTTTCTGGGCATCATCTAACGAAAACAACTAAAATCATGAATAACTATTACGCAAAAAAGAAAAGGCAGTACCGGTATTTGCTAAAGCGAATCAATAAAATGATCGCCTCCCAAGAATGGGAAAACCTTTCTGAAGATGCTCAAAACAAATTGAGCTCAAGATTGAGCAGATTGTATAAAGCCTTAACCAGCGCTTTTTCATCTAAAAGTTTAATTAAAGCAATGGGAACTGCAGCCTTGGTGTTGGGTTTTACTGCTCAGAGTCATGCGCAATCATTTAAAGCGCCAGTAACAAACCCCTTTTCTTTAACCAAAGTTTTAATCACTGGGTTTCCCTCTTTTGTAGACATTGATGATGATGGTGATTTAGATTTATTTGATGCAGATATCGGCTATGGAGGTTATATGATAAATACGGCATACCGAGAAAACACAGGTTCTGCAACAGCCCCAAGTTTTGGGAATTTAATGACTAACCCATTTGGTATTCAAATGGACTCTATCTCTGTTAAGAGCTCTTTTGCCGACTTGGATGACGATGGAGATTATGACATGATGCAAACTACGCTGTACTCAAATCATATTTATTATGAAAACACAGGTACCAAAACGGCCCCTCAGTTTGGAACAGGTGTAGTTAACCCATTCGGATTAAATGCCGTTGCCTCTTATGTAAGTCTAGCGACTTTTGTTGACTTGGATAACGATGGGGATTTCGACCTGATGCATGGAGATTACTATGGTGATTTTCATTACTATGAGAATACAGGCACAAAGACAAACCCTCAATTTGGTGCAAAGCAAACAAACCCTTTTGGTTTAAGTAACACCACTTACATGACCCCTCCTGAGTTTAGCGATGTAGATGGAGATGGGGACTTAGATCTTTTAACGACAGAATACTATGGTAACTTCCACTATTTTGAAAACACGGGGTCTAAAACGAATCCAAGTTTTGGTCAGGTGTCTGTAAACCCTTTCAGTTTAGGTAATGTTGGGTCTTATCCTTCTTTCTCCACTTTTGGAGATTTGGATGCCGATGGTGATGACGACATTTTAGTACATGATTACTATGGAAACTACCAATACTATGAGAATAATTCTGGTTTGAGTACTCCAGAAAATCAATTGACTGGGGTGTCAGTTTATCCTAACCCTGCTCAAAGTATATTCAGTATAGAACTAGAAGAAAACTATAGCGATTTTTCAGTATCGATCGTCAACCTTGCTGGAGTAGAAGTTTACACTAAAGACTACTCTAGCAACACATCAATCAAAATAAATGTAGAAGATTATCCTCGGGGAGTCTACTTTGTGAAGGTCACCGCTGAAAACAAAGCAGGAGTTTCAAGATTAATTCTTCATTAATATACAAGGAGGCCTGAGGCCTCCTTTTTTCATTCTTATACAAAGTAGTAGCTAACCGATAAATAATTACCTTTAAAACCATTGGAATAGTTTTTATTAATTGACCAAAACCAAAAAAATATGCAACACTATTACGCAAAAACAAAAAGACAGTACAATTTTGTTGTTAAGCAAATCAATCGATTGCTCAACAACAACGAATGGGAAAGTTTAGATAGCTCTAAACAAGACCAACTCAAGAAGAAATTAGCGCGACTTTTTAAAAAGTTAAACTCACACTTTAATTCAAAAAGTTTGGTACGCGCCATGGGTGCTGCAGCTCTCGTTGTAGGGGTGACTACTCAGTCTTATGGCCAATCTTTTACCTCAGCTGTTCAAAATCCATTTGGGCTGACTAAAAAGACCACCTTTTTTGCTCAACCTGATTTTGTTGACATTGACGGTGATGGTGATTTGGACATGTTCAATACCGATGGAAATGCAAACCAATTGATGTATCATCAAAATACAGGGTCTAAAACAAATCCAAATTTTGCAGCGGGTGTTCTCGATCAATTTGGGCTTGACACTACAGGTGGATATTCATTTACACACAGTTTTGGTGACCTCGATAACGATGGTGATTATGACATGATTGCCGGTGGCTTGCCCTATGGAGACCTTGTGTATTATCAAAATACTGGATCAGCCACAAATGCAAATTTTGCTACTCCTCAAAATAATCCTTTTGGCTTGACAGCCGTAATGGGAGGTTTTGGTGCTATGGCAGATTTTGTTGATTTGGATGCAGACGGAGATTTGGACATTATGGCTACGGATTATGGCTTTGAATTCTATTTCTACGAAAACACAGGCACGCCATCAGCTCCTGCTTTCGCAGCATCACAGAAAAACCCATTTGGTCTTTCTTCTGCTTCAGTTTGGATTTCAAGAGCAAGTTTTGCCGATGTTGATGGCGATGGCGATTATGATTTTCTAACAGCCGATTATTATGGTGAATTGATGTACTACAAGAATATTGGCACGAAAACAAATCCAAATTTTGCGGCTCCAACACAAAATCCATTTGGACTATCTAATGCTGGAGGCTATCCTTCATTTATAGATTTTGCTGACCTTGATGGCGACAGCGATGCAGACCTTATGGTTGGAGATTATTATGGAGATTACTTTTATTTCAAGAACAACTCTGGCCTTGGCTTTAGTGAAGAGCAATTGACAGGATTGAATATTTATCCTAACCCTTCAAAAGGCATTGTTCAAATTGATATTGAAGACAATCACGGAGATGTAAGTGTTGAAATCATTGACCTTGCTGGTTTAACTGTTTTTGAAAAGCAATTCGAAAATAGCTCTGGAATCCATTTGGATTTGGCAGAGTTACCTCGAGGGGTTTATTTCGCCAAAGTCAGTTCTGAAAATAAGAGTGGGTTGCAAAGACTCATTCTTCAATAAACAAAGAGGCTTCGGCCTCTTTTTTCTTTTATTCCATTGCCTATTCCTTACTTTCGTTGCTCAAAAATTTTACCATGTCAGAATTTATTCAATCAACTATAAATGCCGGGGTAAAAACCATTACTCTCAATAGGGCAGACAAATTCAACAGTTTTGTTCGAGAAATGGCTTTAGCTTTTCAGAGTGAATTAAGAAGCGCTGAAGAAGATAAGAGTGTAAGAGCAATTGTAATCACAGGGAACGGAAAAGCGTTTTGCGCTGGACAGGACTTAGGCGAGGCCATAGATCCAAACGGCCCTGAGTTAACCAAAATCGTAAATGAGCACTATAACCCTATCATAGAGTTAATTCGCATTATTGAAAAACCAATAGTAGCAGCAGTAAATGGTGTAGCCGCTGGAGCTGGAGCAAATATTGCATTAGCTTGTGATGTAGTGATCGCCACAGAATCTGCATCTTTTGTTCAGGCTTTTAGTAAAATTGGATTGATCCCGGATAGTGCAGGCACCTTCTTTTTACCACGTCTTGTTGGCATGCAAAAAGCATCTGCTTTAATGATGTTAGGAGATAAAGTGAGCGCAACAGACGCTGAAAAAATGGGAATGATCTATCAAGCCGTTGCTGACGAACAGTTTGAAGAAGTAATTGCGAAAACAGCTTCTAAATTAGCTGCCATGCCAACAAAAGGCCTCGGTCTTACAAAACGTGCCTTAAACGCGTCTTACAATAATTCATTAGACCAACAATTGGCATTAGAAGATGAGTTGCAAACCATGGCAGGAAATTCATACGACTACAATGAAGGTGTTAACGCGTTTTTAGAAAAACGCAAGCCGGTTTTTAAAGGAGAATAAGAATGGATAAAATGACAATTGGAGTAGTTGGTGCTGGTGCAATGGGTGCTGGTATTGCGCAAGTAGCGGCACAAAACGGACATGAAGTAATTCTCTACGATACAAAATATGCCGCACTTGAGTCTGCTCGTCATAGATATGAAAAGATCTTTGCTAGATTGGTTGAGAAAGGAAAATGGTCTCAAGAGAAAAGCGAAGAAGTGTTTGGAAGAATTCACTTTGAGAATCATTTAGATAAGTTCGAAAAATGTGGTTTGATCATTGAAGCCATTATTGAAAATTTGGATGTCAAGAAAAGTGTTTTCAATGCGCTTGAAGATGTTTGCTCGAAAGATTGTGTTTTGGCTACAAATACCTCAAGCCTTTCTATAGCAGCAATAAGTAGTGCCGTTCAGCATCCTGAAAGAATTCTTGGAGTTCACTTTTTTAACCCCGCTCCTTTGATGCCATTAGTGGAAATCATTCCGGCTTTGACCACTGACATGAAGGTTGTAGAAAACACAAGAGCATTAGTGGATAGCTGGGGCAAAGTGACTGTAGAAGCAAAAGACACTCCTGGTTTCATTGTAAACAGAGTAGCGAGGCCATTTTACAGCGAAGCTATTAAGATGTATGAAGAAGGTGTTGCAGATTTTGCAACAATCGACTGGGCATTGCGTGAAATTGGTGGCTTTAGAATGGGGCCATTTGAATTAACAGATTTGATTGGCCATGACGTGAACTATGTAGTGACTGAAACCGTTTGGACACAATTCTATTATGACCCTCGTTTTAAACCTTCCATTACACAAAAGCGCCTTTTAGAAGCAGGGTTATATGGAAGAAAATCTGGACGCGGGTTTTACAATTACAACGAAGAAGAAAAAGCACAACCCACAGAAGATCAGAAATTAGGACAATTCATAGTCGATCGCATAGTGGCGATGCTCATCAATGAAGCTGCCGATGCTTTGTTCTTGAACATAGCTTCTGCCGAAGATATAGACCTTGCAATGACCAAAGGAGTAAACTATCCTAAAGGGTTATTGGCATGGGCCGATGAAATCGGAATTGAAACAGTGGTTAACCGATTGAATGAGCTCTATGAAGAGTATCAAGATGATCGTTACAGAACATGCCCTTTGCTTAGACGAATGCTAAAGAACGGAACTTCATTTTTTAGCTAGTGTTCATTCAAAACATGGATTGGCCCTCAGGTGAATTGCAAGTTGTAGCCAACGACCACGCTTTGATTGAATTACGGTTTAGTGCAACTGATGAGTCTGAAAACACAAACAGTATAACGGAAAAGGCGGTGAGAGAACTCACTGCCTATTTCAATAACAATCTTAAGAAGTTCACTATTCCTCTTGAGCCAAAAGGCACCACTTTTCAAAAGAGTGTTTGGCAAGAACTAAATCAAATACCATTTGGTTCAACCATTTCATATTTAGATTTAGCCAAAAACTTGGGTGATGAAAAAGTAATCAGGGCGGCAGCATCAGCGAATGGAAAAAATCCAATTCCAATAATTATTCCTTGTCACAGAGTAATTGGGTCAGATGGATCATTAACTGGTTATTCTGGTGGCCTTGAAAAGAAAAGGTTTCTTCTACAACTGGAAGGAATATTAGGGCCTGACCTTTTCTCATAAAAAAAGAGTGGTAAAAACCACTCTATTTTTTAACGACTCGTTGGGTATGTACTTCCCCAGTTTCGTTGGTAATCCTAATAAAATATACTCCACTTTCTAATAAACTCGTATTTACAATAAGTTCCTTCTCGCGAACCCCTTGGCTTGACAATGCCACTTTACCAAGTACATCATACATTTCGAAGGTGTAATTCAATCCTCTGGCCGATTCATTTACAAGCGCCACTTCTTCATTAAAAGGATTGGGGCCTATTTGCATTACGTCTTTCAAATCCAATTCGTATATGCTTAAAATGGTTCCCGTCCAATGATCTGCACCATCGCTCGACCAATCGTTGTCTCGCATCAATGGCACGCTTCCATGAACATGAGTACCACCAGTCCAAAGGCTTACAGAAACCGCAAGGGCCTCAAATAACTGACCTGCAAAACCATATTGAACATAACTTATCATGTCAAACGCGGAAGGGTTGGAAGTGTTAACGGTACCCCACCAAAGAGCCACCTCTCCGCCAGTCATTGGCATATTTGCTGTAGCTACTTCTAAATCTTGACCCGCAGGCACATCATATGCACCGCTAATAATGTTCAGACTATTCATGTCATAAAAGGTATTCCCAATGGAAACTTTCAGAGCACTAGCATCGAACTTGTTTCCTGAAAAATTGTGGAATTTAATCCGGTTGGCTTTAATCTCAGACATTTTAACCGCGTAGGTCTGCCCTACGGAGAGTGTCAATGCCAACAAAAAGAGTATTGTTTTCTTCATTGCATAGGGGTTTAAAATGTTATCTTTTAAATGTAAGAAATTTCTCTCTATTCTTCATGGGTATTTAGACCCTGCTTATTACAATTCGCAATTGGTCAACTAAAAACCTTTAATAAGATTTAATAGGCTTTTTTTTTGGCTGCATGCATTTTCTGCTACTTTTAGAAATCTAAGAGTGAAGGCATGATTAAAAGATTACTATTTTCTTTTTTGGGGATGATCTCGTTCATCTCATATGGTCAAGATATAAAAGCAGAACTGGGTTCTGAAGGCAAGTTTTTAGTGATCAGCAATGGCGGGTTTGTGAAAATGTTGATTAGAGACAATGACCCTACAGCTATTCCTGATGCTGTTCCAGGAGAATTTAATCTATATACCGATGGTGGAAATTTCTTCATCCGCGATGGGGCATTTGAAGCTTACCCAGTAGATACTATGGGGGTAGACTATGAATACAACTTTATGTATGTAGACGGTGCCAACGGTCGCATTGGCTTCAATATAATTTCAGGCAGAACGGATGACGCTAATAATTTTACAGAACTGCCACTTACCAGCTCCATCACTTTATTTGGGAGTATTGCCACACGAGTAAGACTCATGGATGGAACTGATTCTTATGAGCTGAAACAAGATGATCACACCTTAATCTTGGATAATTCCTCCAACAATCCATCTACAGACATTGTCCTTCCTGCAGTTGCAACTGCTAAAGGGAGAGAATATCGCTTTAAAAGAAATATTGACCGTACGGGAAAAATATTTATCAAACCCCAACCCGGTGAAAAGCTCAATGGAGATGTAAATAACGTTGTGGACTTGAACAACGAAAATGCATCATTAGAGGTGGTTTGCGATGGTGACAGCTGGTGGGTGATAACAGAGCTCTCCCCTAATTTAAACAGGACCACTCTTACAGCAAGCGCCACACTTGCTTCGGAAGAGATCATTGACGTAAACTTTACTATGGCAAATAGCACTATAAATTTAAACCTGCCGGATGCGGCTGACTATGAAGGAAAAACCTATGCCATAAAAAGAAATGCCAATGGAGCAACTTTTGATGACTGTTTACTAAACATTACCCCTGCAGGAGCGAATACTATAGACCAATTCAACAATAGCTCCTTATTACAACTTACTAGAAACTTTGAAGCCGTTATTATTGAAAGCAATG
>JAOARK010000340.1 GCA_025210575.1 Schleiferiaceae bacterium | reverse complement strand
ATATTCAAGGCGCCAACATCTGTGTTTTTCTTCTTGTTCCTTAGAAATTTTGCGTTTTCGCCTATATTGCTCAGTTTCGTTGCCAACCAGATTTTTCACCTCTTCCTGCGTTAACGAGGACATGGAAGCATTTTGGGTGAGCTTGCAAGCAAGATCTAGGTCATACTCCTCAGCTTCATTCAGGGGACGAATTGCTGTTCCCAATCGAAACGATCCTTGAGCAAAAATGTGAGGGGAGAAGTCACGAATAGAAGATTCTTCACGACTAAACCAATCACCAAGGTCGGTATACCTTGCTTCAGCTTTTTGGTAGGCGGTATCAGGGAGCTCTAAGGCCTCCACAAGTTTATCAAGTATTTTATCTTTCTGTCTTTGAGTTACTGTCATTAGGTTATCCTTTTGGTGGATACGGATCATTTCCGTATGAGTTTCGTTCTCTAATTTGTCCATTTCTTCCATGAACAAGCATTTCACTTTGTTGCCTCTGGGCAGTGGCTTTTGCCGCTTCAATTGCAGCAGCTTGCGTTGCATGCACAGATGATGCTTTTTCATTTCCTGCGCCTCTTACTGCCCAACCATTTTCATGCGGCACCACGTGTTGGTTTTTCTTAGTCATTAGTATTTCCTCCTATTTTCCATACATTTATCCCAGCAATCTGGCATAAAAATTGGAAATCTATTTATTTTATGATACAGTAATTATGCCATATTCATAACAGCATGTCAATAAAATAGACACGCTGTTTAAGATAGAGAAAAAAAGTGGAGTCTTAAATGGGTAGAGATATGGGATCAAAGATCAAATGGGGAGTTGCTAAGCGCTTGGAATTTATAGAATTTCGACTCTTTTGGCACGGTCGTTTCAATCGAACTGACATAGTAAACACATTCCAGATCTCTCCTCAGCAAGCCTCAAATGACATCGCTAAGTACAAAGAAAATTGGCCGAACAATCTGGAATATGATGAAGGTAAAAGAGTATATCTACGTCAACCATCATTCCAGCCGCACCTAATCGCTCAAAACACGGATAGGCATTTATTACAACTGGTTGCAATAGAGAGTGGATGGATGCAGAAAGAGGAAACTTGGTACGATTCCCCTCCTCCAATGGAGGTAATCACTCTAAAGAAAAAAACTACCAACCCATTAATACTGATGGCTGTGCTAGACGCGATCCGTGAGTGCCGATTATTACGAATCTACTACAGCTCCATGTCTGGTCCTGCATATACATGGAGAACTATCGCACCGCATGCAATGGTTGAAAATTCTGGCAATTGGTATGTCAGAGCATGGTCAGAAGATCACAATGATTTTCGTGACTACAAATTGAGCCGCATTCAAAAAACTGAGTGTAAAGAAAAAGCAACAATCGACTTCAGCTTGGATTATCAGTGGGTTCACCAAATTAATTTGAAAATTGTTCCAAACCCTAAACTTCCTGATGACCAAAAGTTGGCTATTGCAGAAGAATTTGAGATGCAGGATGGTATCCTCACCATTCCTGTTCGACTTAGCTCTGCATTTTATCTTATGAACCAATACAATTTAGATGTTGAGCCCGATGTGCTGGACGAGAAAAAACAACAGCTCGTCCTTATAAATGGGCAGGACATTTCTAATGCACGAAAAATGGCACGCCAGATGTCGAAAGAAGCCCTAGAACGTGCACTTCCACAAAATACGAGTGAATAGGTTTACAATGCCAATCTTAGCAACAGCATTGTATGGAAGTCGAGCACGAGGCGACCATTCTGCCTCATCAGACACTGACTTATTCCTCATCACTGACAATGATGCAATTAAACACGACGCAGTGGGAGGGTTATCGTCATCTTATTACCCCCTCCATCGAGTAAAAGAAATGGCCGAAGGAGGAAATCTCTTTCTTTATCATGTTTTGCACGAAGGCATAATTCTATATGATCCCAAACAAATATTTGAGACACTTAAGAATGACTTTTGCTTCCTAGACTCGTATCAACACGTTGCTACAGAGGCTGCGGCCATTGGGTGGATGATCGTAAATCACCCCAATCATGCAGCGCAATCACCAATTCTGCGCAGGCGGATTGCTTGGTGTGTTCGAACCATACTGATCGCTCAATCCGCCAACAGAAGATCACCTGTCTTTTCTAGAGATCAGCTATGTAAGATTTCTTCGAGTATTCATGTTAGCTCTCTGATCCAACAGAAAGACCAGAAATCTAACCTCGCCGGGACCGCAATAGAATTTGAGTATCTGGAAGATTTTTTAGTCTCAACAGGCATATCAAACCCAGTTAGCAGTCCAATCAACTTGGCTAGCTACAAAGCGTATTTTGAGAAATTTAACGTTTCTATTGGTCTAGATTTTTTATCATCCTTTGACAGCTCTCATGTGTCTGAGATCTACTTGTAGCAATCCCAGTTAGCAGGGAAGCCAAGAGGCTTTGCCTCTTTCTCCCCACAAGGAAAATAGACGCTGACCGTGGCTCAGTACCTTGCGCCCGCACCATTCAGCATCGATTTTCCTTGTCCCCTCCCATCACCATTCTCGCCGAAGGGCAAGGTTTCAGAAAGCGAAACCCAACCCCATTTGGAGGAGAATAAAATGACACAATTACACGCCCAACCTTATGATATATCGGCTGCAGGCTTCTATTTCAAAACAGAGGAGGAGTACAAAGATAAGGCCAAGGGCTTGCGCAATGACTATGGCGATCCCGTAGAAGAATTTGAGATCCAATTCATTGACGGTGAAAGCATTGATTGTGATCTGGCTAAAGCTATTGGTTTGAACCAAGCGAACGTTACGCGGTTTTTTGAGATTATTGACGAATGGGAAGATTGGGAAAAACAGCTTGTTATTCTGGCTGTTGGTGAATGCGGCTATCAATTCAGTGAAGAAACCAGCCCATCAGATTTTAACATAGATATTTATGACGCGGACAGCATGCGAGATTTGGCCGTGCAGTTTGTCGAAGAAGGGCTATAT
>JAOARK010000339.1 GCA_025210575.1 Schleiferiaceae bacterium | reverse complement strand
CCCAGCGGTAAAAATGCCTTCGATCCATCCAAAGAACCCAACTTGTTGGCTAAAGTCAATTGCTTCAAACCTTCAACTTTTACTTTGTTTTGAACCGATACCATTTGTGCCGACCTCAACGCGTAAATCAAGCTGTCTTCAAAATAAATCTCAAGAACAGGCTTGTTATTGAAGATTGAACGCTCGTGAATTTTTGTATCAAAATCAACCGCTGGTGGATGGTCTTCAGGAATATTCAATTCAATGGTCAGTACCTTTCCAGATACTGAAACGCTATCTCCTGCTAGAACTATATTTTGCCAACCTTCATCTCCTGTATAGAATACTTGTGTCTTGTTTTTAATACTAGAACTCGAAAGACCAAGATTGTCAAGAAAACTGAACTTGAGTGTTATGGTTCGTTTTCCCTCTTGCAACCTGAAGTTATCACTGCTTAAAGCAACCCCAGCTTTTACTCTACCAAAGTTAGGTGAACCAAATGGACTCCACCCTTCTTCTGGGAATTCTAATTCTGCTTCTACACCATCCGCTGTTGCTGAATTGCCTACATGTAATTGGTTACCCGCTCTGAAATACCCTTTAATTTCAGCGACAGCCGCTTTATTCAATATTGTATCTGTGTCAGCACTGTAAAGAATATCGTTACCATCACCATCCTTTCCTCCTTTCAAGAGTGTATCAGATTTAACCAATACGTTCTCCGTAAGTTTTGCCAGCTCTGCGGTAATATAAACACCGTCTTTTTTGGCTGAGGAAGGGGTCACCTTTAGACCGTTTGCCAGATAGTAATCATGTTGCCTCTTCACTAAATCATTCAGTTCATTTTTTATTGGGTGGGTAAGCTCAGCAAAAGCCAAAAGAATGCCTATATGGGGTTGATGCGTGTTGGTTTCAAGAGAATTCAGAAAACTATTGTTCGCTTTTCTCACCACCTGAGCTAAAAACCCCAACAACATTTTACCTGTTTCAATAAAACCCGCATAATGAACACCAAGGCTTATAAAATCTTTTGGTGAAACAGGTGCCTGAGTAATTCCTAAAAACGGTTTTTTATCCTTAGGAATAGCATCATAATACTCTCCAAAACTTGAGTATATTTCAGGATACCAGAGCTGAGAATACTGAAGATCGTCTTTAGATTCTATTTTCATCCAACCTTCAAATATCTCCGAAAGTGAATACTCATGATCAAACAAGTTGTTTGATGGATCAGGAACTTCTATTGATGTTTTATAATAGGCAAGCCACCTTTTTAAAATAGGCGTGATGTGCGCAGTTCTTTTCATTAACCAAACATGAAGTTCGCTATCAGATGCCAGCCTTTCATTCAGTTCATCAATTACTCGAAGACCATTAAAAACCAAATCGAAAACATAAGCCCACTGCTTTTTCATGTTGTTTTGCGAGTTTCCTGCCACTAAGCTAGAAATGACAGATGTCCACTGAGTCCACACAAAGTCCATATTCAAAGTCACGGCTTTACTCAAAACCATGGCTTCATCTTTTTCTATTTGTTCACTCCAAACACCTATTGGTAACTCTGATTCACCGTCAAAATAATTGATGTACTTAGATACCCTTTGAAGAAAAACCAAATGATCTTGAATTTCTCTTTCGTCATATGGAGCAAACCCTGAACTTAGAGCACTCATGTAGTTTTGTGCTCTATCCAAGCCTTGAAGCGTCAAGGGGTGTTTTGTTCCACAAGTTTTGATCATGTTTATTCTTTAATCTCTGTTCCTTCTGTTTTATAAAATGGATAAACAAAATTCAATCGAGAGTTTGTTGCTCTTATCACAAAGTCTACTTCAATGTCTAATCTTCCTTCTAAGTAGAGTTCTTGAATTATGTTGATGTTCTTTACTTCTATTCGCGGTTCGTAATACAAAATGGCCGTCTCAATTAAATCCTTGATGTAAGTGACCAATGTTGTGTTCAAGGCTTCAAACATGACGTCTTTCAAATCACAGCCATATTTTGGAAGCATTATTCTCTCTCCTGGTAAGGTGTTCAATAAAATTTCCAGACTCTGCTTAATATCCAGCTCGTCTTTTACCATAGTGGTTGTGCCTCCGGCTATGCGCGGAGGAAAAGACCATCCCTTACCTAAAAAATCTCTTTTCATCCAATTAGTACTGTTGGTTCACCGCCTACTATTATACCTCCGTGAACTGTTGAATCTGATAATCTTGCTGCAGGAGAACCACCAATCAATACGGTGCCAGATCCTCCAATGATCGTATCCGGTGGTCCTGTGCAAGTACACATATCGCCCACCCTTGCCGCTGGTAAACCTCCAATTAATACCGTTGGTTCTCCTGCTGGAAGAATCGGACCGCCTACATGAGGTACCGTCCCTGTTACTAATGGGCAAACATGCATATCCGTTATTCTTGCTGCGGGTAAACTCATTCTAATTTATTTGTACTAAAGACCCTTTAACCACAGCCACTGCACTAGTACTCATTTCTGCACCCGCACTACCTTCGGCCTTGAAATTGGCTGTTGCCGCCAGGTCTATGTTTGTTCCTTCAATTTTAATGTCTCCTGATGCCTTGATGTTTAAGTTTCTTGCACTTTCCATGGTAATTCCATCACTATCCATAAGCACCTTATTTCCGTTTTCATCCTCGAGCGTTATTCCTCCCGTATCTTCGGAAAGCTGGATCCTATTTCCACTGGGTGTTTCAAGATCTATACTCTTATCTCCATCATGAAAGGTTATTTTCATTCCTGATCTAGAAACAAATCCTTTCAGATCATTCGCTTCTTCTGCTTCTTCTGGCGGAGGTAAAGCTGAGCTGTTCAACATTCCAAGAATGATTGGCGCCCGCGGATCATTGTTTAAAAACCCTACTACAACTTCGTCACCAACCTCAGGTCTAAAGAAACTCCCTCTTGAATCTCCCGCATCTAAGTTGGCTATTCGCGCCCAAATTCCTGTGTCAGTCCCAAAAGCTGCGATGTTTATTTTAATTCTATTCTCCCCTTCACCATCAACAATTTCTTGAACCTTGCCTATTTCTAAGCCGCCCGATGTGGGTAACACAAACTGCTTTTTAGATATGGGTTTGAAGCGCTCTAAATGGCTTTCTGCAGAAAATCCTAACTGGTACTTAGTCAGCCAATTTCCGTTTTTATAGATCTGTGCAACACCTGAAACCAGGCAGTTGCCGTTAAACTTCTCAGCAATTCCAGCCAGCTTGATCATCTCTCCGGGTTTGATGTCTGCAAAGCCCTCGCTTTTTACCGATCCCATAAGTTTAGATAGCTTGTGTTTGGTGGCTTCTGCATTTGCCAAAAGGGTCAATTCCCTTTCATTGCTAATGCTCGAAATATGAACACTCTCTTTTTTAGCTCCGGTTTGCTCTGCGATATCTGATGAGCGCACAGTTCCTGCTTCTTCAATCTCAGCATCTGCTTCTTCCAAAACACTCTCTTGATTTTGAAAACTCCACCCCGATCTTTCGAGTCCTTCATGCTGGTTTTCTCCAGAAATTTCTGTGTCTAATTCAAGTATGGTTGCTCCTAATACCAATTCAATTTTGGCTTCTTGGTTTGTGTCTATTTCAAAAACTTCTAATGTGTTTTTCTCCGTTCTGCAAAATGCTGCATTTGCTTCAGCGCGAGCAACTATAAAGTCCCAGTCTGTACAGGCATATTGAACCACCTTTTCGTGTTCAACATCAAAAGATGCGTCAATTGATGTTTGGTAATTATTTCTAGAACCAATTTCTTCTATTACATCACCATCATTCATCTCTTCAAATACCTTATTCTTCTCAGACATGGTTAGCAACACGGCTTTATCTCTTGCTTCAACTTGTAGCAGGCTTTGTTCGTTTTTCAGTGTTATTCTATGGTTCCAAACAATACCCTCAAACACTGTTTCATTCGTTCCTTCATAACCGCAACTGATTGTCATTTCCTTGCCATTGTCCATCCAATCAGAATTACTTAAATCAAAGACTCCTGTGGAAGGATCTCCATCGGCAAAAACCAATTTCGCATAAGAAATTCTGTTAATTTCTTTCACCACAACAAATTCAACCAACTTGTAATTTCTTGGCAGGGTCTCTCCTCCAATGCTCACATCTACAGTTGGAATGCTACTAGCACTACGCGTTGGTATTTGTCTAGGTTCTGTCAACTTTATTCATTCTTTTTAGGTGGAAACTTCAACTCCATGCCGTCTTTTAATCCTCTGATTGTTTCTAATTCGTTGAACTTTGCAACCTCTATGAACGGTTCGGTTTCTTTGTAAACCTTGTACACCATGAGCGGTAAATTTTCTTTGGGTTTTACCATTTTTACATGGGTAAGATCTGGGCTTTGAGCGTTTTCTTGAGCTACGCGCAAATCGTCATCTACACTTCCTGTAAAAGAACATGTGGCCACCGCACGTAAAGGTTTGCCTCCATTATCAAACAGCTTATATTCTAGCTTAAGCTCCTTTAAAACCCCTTTAAAAAGTAAAGATCCCCATGCTAGTTTTATATATTTTGGTCTGTGAATTTCACCTTCGTAACGCAGCACTAAATGCTGAAACTCCTTGATCTGCTCTTCAATAGAACTTGGAATGCCATATGACAATACTCCCGTTCCATCAAAAAGGAAATCGAACGAAATGTCAACAGGTCGTATTCCCTGAAACCTCAAGTTTGCTGATGATGAACCTGCAGCTTGCTGCTCATCATAAACCAGCGCATAATTGTAGTTGTAACTGTTTGGATTTACAGTTACATCCATTTGTCCAGCTAATGAACTAGATTCAAAATCTTCTGCGTTGTACGCGTAGATCTTCATCTTTTCAATCATTCCAAACATTAGCGCTGTTTTTTGGTTTTCATAATTTCAAACACTTCGGTTACCGCAGATTCTATCATAGCGTCTTTATCGCTCTTCGCTTTCTTCCCGCTACTTCTAGGTTTTTCTCCTCCTTCAGAAACGGTTGCTCTTATCACCAGCTCTCTTATCTCTATGGGCATTAGCTCAACGTTTTATAAAAGTTATAACTCAGTGTCAACGTTTCTATAACCAACTCACTTTTTTCCGCATCAAAAGCCGTGAACTCCAGCTTTTTTGGTAGAACATGAACAACCTTCCAAACTTGAAGAGGCTCATGATTTTCGTTTAATAAAACAACTTGCATATTGATCGGAAAAAATTGAAACCCATTCAT
>JAOARK010000338.1 GCA_025210575.1 Schleiferiaceae bacterium | reverse complement strand
TTCTTTAGGTACGCACAACTGTCTTGGTTTGGCCATGGCGAAAGGTGCACGAATGTTAATTGCATCTACATCAGAGGTATATGGTGATCCTCATGTGCACCCACAAACCGAAGATTATTGGGGAAATGTAAACCCTGTTGGACCTAGAGGAGTTTATGATGAGGCAAAACGCTTTCAAGAGGCGATGACGATGGCTTATCATACTTACCACGGTTTAGAAACCAGAATTGTTAGAATATTTAATACATATGGCCCAAGAATGCGTCTGAATGATGGACGTGTTCTTCCGGCCTTTATTGGACAAGCGCTTCGAGGTGAAGATTTGACCGTTTTTGGAGATGGTTCGCAAACGCGTTCATTTTGTTATGTAGACGATTTAATAGAGGGAATATATCGCTTGTTGATGAGTGATGAACCACAGCCTGTTAACATCGGAAACCCAGATGAAATTACCATTGGTGAGTTTGCAGAGGAAATTATCAAATTAACAGGGACAGATCAAAAAGTGATTTACCAGCCGTTGCCAAAAGATGACCCCACTCAACGTCAACCAAATATTGACAAAGCACGTGAAATCTTGGGCTGGGAACCGCAGGTAAGCAGATCAGAGGGATTGAAAATTACTTACGAATATTTCAAGAACCTTCCCGAAGAAGAGCTGTATAAAAAAGAGCACAAAGATTTTAAAGCATTTGCTAGAAAGTAAATGGCTACAATACTCTTAACAGGCGGATTAGGATTTATAGGATCGCACACTGCGGTTGAGCTAATCGCATTAGGTCACGAAGTAATCATCGTTGACAATCTTTCTAATTCGCGAATTGAAGTTCTTGAGGGTATTGAAAAGATATCTGGAGTTAAGCCTGTTTTTGAGAACAAGGATGTTTCTAACAAATTAGATATAGAGCAACTTTGTTCTAAGTATAAATTTGATGGTTGTATTCATTTTGCTGCCTACAAAGCGGTGGGCGAAAGCGTGAATAAACCCCTTGAGTATTATCAAAATAACATTGCCTCTTTAGTTTATCTATTACAAGTATTTCGAGATAAAGGGTTCAGCAATTTTATTTTTAGTTCTAGCTGTACGGTTTATGGGCAAGCCGATGAGATGCCCATTACTGAAGATGCTCCAGTGAAACCCGCGGAATCTCCTTATGGAAACACCAAGCAAATTGGTGAAGAAATAATCCAGGAGGCAATCAAAGCGCATAGCGATTTGAATGCGATTTCTCTACGCTATTTTAATCCCATTGGTGCTCATGAAAGTTCTGAGATCGGAGAACTTCCTTTAGGTGTCCCTTTAAATTTAGTACCCTATATCACTCAAACTGCGGCAGGAATTCGTAAAGAATTAAAGGTTTTCGGAAATGATTACCCTACACCTGATGGCACTGCCATAAGAGATTACATTCATGTAGTAGATTTAGCTAAGGCGCACGTTAAGGCGTTGGATCGTTTGATGAAACATGAAAATAACGATCCCTATGAGGTATTCAATCTAGGAACAGGAAAAGGTTCTTCGGTGTTAGAAGCTATCAACTCATTTGAAAAGGTATCGGGAGAAAAACTGAATTGGACATTTGCACCAAGAAGAGCTGGAGATGTGATCGAAGCATATGCAGATACAACCAAAGCAAATGAAGTATTGGGCTGGAAGGCCGAAAAAAATATAGAAGATTGTATGCGTGACGCATGGCGTTGGCAACAAAAATTAGGAAAATGAAGAAAACCATCATTATAACTGGAGGAGCTGGTTTTATTGGCTCACATGTGGTAAGGTTATTTGTGAAAAAGTATCCAGATTACAACATCGTGAATTTGGATGCATTAACCTATGCCGGTAACCTAGAGAATTTAAAAGATATTCAAGATGCCCCAAACTACACTTTCGTGAAAGCGGATATCGTAGATGCTGAGCGCATGGATGAAATCTTTAAAGAATATAAGCCTGATGGTGTAATTCATCTGGCGGCAGAAAGTCATGTAGATCGCTCTATTTCTGATCCACTTGCATTTGTAAGAACAAACGTTATCGGAACGGTTAACCTATTGAATTCGGCAAAGGCGTTATGGAAAGATAATTATGATGGTAAGTTGTTCTATCATGTTTCAACGGATGAAGTATATGGAACATTGGGTGAAACAGGTCTGTTTGAAGAGACTACACCTTACGATCCTAATAGCCCTTATTCGGCATCTAAAGCGAGTAGCGACC
Source organism: Schleiferiaceae bacterium (assembly GCA_025210575.1). GTDB lineage: Bacteria > Bacteroidota > Bacteroidia > Flavobacteriales > Schleiferiaceae > JAOARK01. The sequence goes on along the minus strand of JAOARK010000338.1, from coordinate 2,376 downwards.
ATTTTGTTAGAGCCTATGGTGAGACTTACGGAATGCCTTATGTTATAACCAATTGTTCTAATAACTATGGCTCTTTTCAATTTCCTGAAAAGTTGATTCCATTGTTCATCAATAACATTGTGAACAACAAAAACCTTCCTGTTTACGGAGATGGAAAATACACCCGTGATTGGTTGTATGTTGTAGATCATGCGCGTGCTATCGATTTGGTTTTTCATGAAGGAAAGCTAACTGATACCTATAATATTGGAGGTTTTAACGAATGGCAAAACATAGACTTGATAAAAGTGTTGTGTAAAATTATGGACAAAAAATTAGGTCGTGAGGAAGGAAGTTCAGCTGAATTGATCACTTACGTGAAAGATCGTCCTGGGCATGATTTGCGCTATGCTATTGACGCGAATAAGATCAATAAAGAATTGGGCTGGGCACCTTCGGTAACTTTTGAAGAAGGGCTCGAAAAAACCATTGATTGGTATTTGGCAAATGAAGAATGGTTAGAGTCTGTTACCTCCGGGAACTACGCAAAGTATTACGAAGAAATGTACGAGGGTAGATAGAATCTGACTGCATCAGTTAGATATAACGCCTCCAATTTGGAGGCGTTTTTTTATGCTAGTATATCTGCTTAACCCAAATAACAGAATTGTGAGTCTGGTATTGATTCTTTTCCCATAATTTGTTGTCAGGATCAATAATCCATTGCCCGTCAACAAGAAATTTATAGAGATGTTTTCCCGGAGGTAAATAGATCCTTAAAACCCATTCATTTCCATTCTTCAACATTGAGTATCCTTGTTGGTCCCATCCGTTAAAGGTGCCAGAAAGAATGACATTATTGGCATTTCCATGCCCTTTTAAGGCAAAGGTTGTGTTAGGGTCAACAAATCGAACTGAATTCTTGTGCTTTCCATTACCTTTTGTCAAAGGGTTTTTAGGGTCTAAAACAAATTGGTCGTCAACCTTGAATTTATACTCATAATTGCCTGGAGGTAAAACATAGGGAATGATCCATCCTTTTGAGCTTTTGTACATTTTTAACTCACTCCAATTCCATCCGTTAAAATCACCGGCACAATAGACATTCTTGGCTCCGAAATAGCCAGGCAGTCTAAAAAATAAAGTGTCGCCAACACTCATGAAATTGTTCTTATTGCCGGTGCCATCATCTCTTACAATGCGGTTGTCCGGATCAAGAATCCATTTATTGTCAACGATAAATTTATAGGCATGCGTTCCAGGTCGAACATAAAGATTGAGAAACCAACCTGATTTACCTTTTCTCATTTTAAGTTGACTGACATTCCAATTATTGAAGCTTGCAGAGAGAACAACTTTCCTAGCTTCTAAGTGACCTTTTAATCTAAACGTATAGTTATAGACAAAATAGATAGAATTATATCCCCCGTTAAGGTCATCCTCTTTTTGTTTGTTGTTTTTGTCTTCTGTCCAACGGCCATCCACTATAAACTTGTACAAGTGTTTTCCAGCAGGTAGTTTCAGCGAAAGCTGCCAGCCATCATTTGTTTTCTTCATGGGCATACTCAAGGTACTCCATTCATTAAACGAACCTGAAAGAATAACTGATTTAGCAGTAAGGTTTCCGGGTAAAGTAAAAGTGGTTACTCCGTTTCTAGTTCTAACACTAGTTTTCTTAAAACGGTTAAATCCAAAAGGAGTATAGGCAAGGCTTGCAATGTTTATGATCTCAGCCTCATCTAAATGAAATGAAGGCGGGAGGTCCTTCACTTTTTGGCTTTTGTCTAGGACAAGTTTTATTTCATTTGCGTTGGTGCCAATACAAACCCAGTGCTTACTTGATGTAGCAAAAGGGAGACTGTCAACATTGGTTGTGCTATAACCAAAACTTATCAAAATGCTATCTAGATTTTTATCAGTTTCAGCATCAATTACGGCAACGATTTTAGTTCCGTCTATCTTATACTCAACTGCTTTTTGCGCTTTCATTTTCATGCTGAAAACGCAAAAAAGTAAAATCAATATGTAAGTTATTCTATTCAATAGTTAGTCGTAAAAATAGATTTCCTTTTCAGGGAAATTAAAAGTGATGTTTTTCTTTTTGCTCAACCATTCATATCCTAAAATTCCATCCACTTTGAAACCGTAAGCATAGCTTAATGGTTCTAAGTCAATCATTAATGTTTTCATGTTCAAATAGCTTTCTCCTTGCAACAAAACCTCCTTGAATTCACCTGTAAATACCTCAAGAGACTCGCCAACACCGCTTAAACGTTTTCGGTTGTTGATATTGAAAAATTCGTCAACATTAGAGCTTAGGTTATTGCTTATCACATTCAGTTCTGCCCCTGTGTCAATTATAAACTGGAGTTTTTCACTTCTTACTTCTCCTTTTAA
>JAOARK010000337.1 GCA_025210575.1 Schleiferiaceae bacterium | reverse complement strand
TCTAAAGTCTTAGCAATAGCTGCAACAGTAGAACCTTTCTGACCGATAGCTACATAGATACAGTGATCTGGCTCACCAGCATCATAAAATTCTTTTTGGTTCAAAATGGTATCGATAGCCACAGTAGTTTAACCTGTCTGACGGTCACCGATAATCAACTCACGCTGACCTCTTCCAATAGGAATCATCGCGTCAATTGCTTTAATACCAGTTTGTAGTGGTTCGTTTACCGGCTGACGGTAAATTACACCTGGAGCTTTACGCTCTAAAGGCAACTGAAACTTTTCGCCTTCAATAGGACCACGACCATCAATTGGGTGACCTAATGTATTTACAACTCTACCTAAAACACCTTCGCCTACTTCGATAGAAGCAATACGGCCAGTACGTTTTACAGTAGAACCTTCTTTAATATCTGCAGAAGAACCTAATAATACGATACCTACGTTATCTTCTTCAAGGTTCAAAACAATACCTTCTGTACCCGTTTCAAAACTTACCAATTCTCCAGCTTCAGCATTTTGCAAACCAAAAGCACGAGCAATACCATCACCAATTTGCAATACGGTACCTACTTCTTGTAATTCGCTTTCAGAGTTAAATCCTGATAACTGCTGTCTTAATATTGCTGATATTTCAGCGGGTTTAACTTCAGCCATTTCTAACTAATTATTAATTGAATTAAATCCGGTGGCCTAAATCTCGGCTACGTAAGGATTGTCTTTAAATTCTGTTTGTAATCTCTTTAATTTACCTGCCAAGCTCGCATCCAATTCATGGTCGCCAACTCTCAATACATATCCCCCAATAATATCTGGGTTCACATTTTCTTCAACTTCAACTTCTTTCTTAGAAATACCTTGAATCATATTCTTAAATTCAGTTCTAAGCGAATCGTCCATAGCGATAGGCGTTGTAATCGAAGCCGTGATAACATCTTTCTCTACTAAGTAAAGTGCGATGTAACGCTCTAAAATCTCTTTTATGCTATGCTCTCTTCTGTGTTGAATAACTAAAGAGATGAACTTCAAAGTGATTTCTTGAACACTTTTACCAAAAGCCTCTTTAACAACACTTTCTTTAATGTCTGCCTTAACAACTGGGCTAGCAAACAATACACGTAGCTCTCTGCTTTCTTTCAAAGCACTCAATAAAAGCTCTGCATCTTGTTTTACAGCATCAAGTTCTTTGCGTTCTGCAGCCAATCCTACTAAGGCCTTGGCATATCTGGATGCAACTCTAGGAATTTTCATCCGCCTCTTAGTTTAATTTGGCTTCTTTAATAGAAGCAGCGATTAGTTCTTTATGCTCAGCTTCGCCTTTCAATTCTTGACGAAGAACTTTCTCTGCAATTTGTAATGACAACTCAGCAACTTGATTCTTCATTTCATGAATAGCTGCTAACTTTTCGTTCTCAATTTGAGCTTTAGCTGCTTCAGTTACTTTTTCTGCTTCTGCAATCGCTGTATTCTTAGCCTCAGAAATCATGTTGTCTCTGATCTCACGTGCTTCTTTTAAGATCGACTCACGCTCTTCGCGTGCTTCTCTCATGATCTTTTCATTGTCAGCTTGCAAGTTCTTCATGTCCTCGCGCGCTTTCTCAGCAGCCTTGATTGCAGATTCAATAGACTCTTCACGATCGTTAACCGCCTTCAAAATTGGTTTCCATGCCATTTTTCTCAAGAAGAAAATCAACACGATGAATAGGATGGTCTGCCAAATAAAAAGTCCGGTAGAAAATTCGTTTAATAAACCCATATCTTAATCTATAATTCTTTTTACAGTCTCTGTTTTAAAAAGGCAACCACAACCAAACGTTGCGGTTGCTCTTTACTTGTTTTTTTGATTAAGCAGCAAATAATGCAGCGAAACCAATACCTTCGATAAGTGCAGCAGCAATCAACATTGCAGTTTGAATCTTACCAGCAGCTTCTGGCTGACGAGCGATAGCTTCCATAGCAGAACCACCGATTCTACCAATACCTAAACCTGCTCCGATTACGATTAAACCTGCACCTACAATACCTGGAATTGTCATGATATATAGAATTAAATAAATTACTAATTAGTGATCACCGTGCTCTTCGCTAGCTGAACCGAAGTACAGTGCAGAAAGCATGGTGAAAATATATGCCTGTAGTGCCGCTACTAAAAGCTCTAGTAAAGACAAGGCAAACGTTAATCCGAAAAATGCACCCTTAGCTCCCCAATTAGAGAATGCGTACATCACGGCAATTAAACTCATTAACACCACGTGACCCGCTTTCATGTTTGCGTACAAACGAATCATTAGTGCAAATGGCTTAATGAAAACACCTAAAATCTCAATAGGCATCAATATAATTTTCATTGGCACAGGTACACCTGGCATCCAAAAGATGTGCATCCAGTAATCTTTTTTACCTGTAAACAATGTTAAGATCAAAGTAAGAATGGCCAATGAAGCCGTTACTGCAATATTACCTGTAACGTTTATCCCTAATGGGAACATACCGAACAAGTTGATGAACCAAATAAAGAAGAAGATGGTCAACAAGTAACTCATGTATTTCTTATAGTGCTTTTCTCCAATATTTGGAATAGCAATCTCATCTCTAACAAAAACAATGATTGGCTCTAAAAACTTACCAGCACCTGAAGGAACTGGGCTCTTTTTATATGATTTAGCAATACCTCCAAACACCCAAATCATGAAAATGCTCATTAAGATTACCACGAAAACATTCTTGGTAATCGACATATCTAAAGGCATTTCGTTAGTAGCATGATGAGTTTCGTCCATCTCTACATACTGACCATGCGCATTTGCTGTCTCACTTGCGTAATAGATTTTACTATGAAACTTGGTGTAGCGCTTACCATTCTTCTCAACTACTACAGTAGCATTATCATCGTGGTGAAATTCTGATGACATGAAAAATGTTAATCCACCATCCCAAAGCATTACAGGCAATGGAAAGCTAACACCATCTGTGATGTGAAAATCGTGAGCATCTAACAAGTGGTGGTTGATGAACTCTTTGTTTGCTTCTGGGTTGTTTTCTCCTTCATGATGCGCAGCGTCAGAGTGAGCATCATGTGCTTCTGTCGCGTGGGCTTGATCTCCGTGCTCTTCATGACCATGATCTTGAGCATTTACTGTAAATGAAAAAACACTGAAAAGTGTTATCAATACCGTAGAAATAATGTGTCGCTGCATACCTAACAAACGTCTCTAAAAATCGCGGCAAAACTAGGTATAAAAATTTCATTGAAGAAGTAAAAAGAAGAGTTTATTCACAACCCTATATTTTTTACCTTTCCAATACCTTCTTAACCCTTACACACCCTGACTTTCAGTGAATTTGAAGCTTGTTAAAAAAATACTGTTTCGCTTAATTTTTAACTAAATCAAGACATCCTGTTCAGCACCCTTACAAGAAAGGTCGTCTCAACTATTAAATTGATAGAATAAGGAATAAAGAAAGTGATGAATTCTGCTTTGCTTACAACTCCATCTAATTTGTATTCTGGGTGAAAAGCAATGAAATACACACCAAACTTAATAGCCGTTCCAAATAAGAAGATGAACCCCAAGCTTTGTGTATACTTTTTGCGCAAGGCATAAAGCCCCATTCCAATAAGTGCTGCTAGGCCAAAATTGATCAAGTAGGCTCTAATCCATAAATGATCGAATAGCGGAAGGTCTAAACTAGAATTAACTGCAAGGTGCAAGGCACCGATTACAATGTTTGCAAGGAGCAAAGCAAGGACAAACCCAAGAACCGGTTTTTCCCTCATTAATCTTTATTCATTTTGTTCAACTGAGTAACTAGAGAAACCATGGACGCAACAACCGCAAATAAGGTACATGCAATAGTGAACCACCCCTTTTCATTGGGGTACTTTTGATCCAGCCATTTTCCGAGCTGTACGCCCAACCAAATGGTTACCCCCATTTGAATACCAACACCCGAAAAACGGACAATGGTATTAAGCTGACTTTTCTTTGGCTTTTCTGGCTTCATCTTCAACCAAATCGCGAACAACAGCACCCATACTACACTTTCCAGTGAATTCAGCACCAGGTTCTACTGACAATTTACCTGTAAGAATATCTCCTTTGATCTTTGCAGTGGCATGCATGGTTAATAGTTGGTCGATGTGCAACGTACCTTTAATAACACCCGAAACTGTTGCATTGGCACATTTTACCTCTCCTTCAACCATACCTTTTTCACCAACAACAAGTTTTCCTGCTGCTTCAATGGTTCCTTTTACCAAACCATCTACTCGTAGGTCCCCGTTGGTTTTAATGTCTCCAACGATCTCAGTTCCTAATAATATTCGGTTACTCGCTTGAGCCTGGTCTGGATTCTTTTTTGCGGAGGTAATCATTATCTAAAGTTTATATACTGCTTTTTGAAATTCTAAGTAGGCCTTTACATCCTTTTCTCGGTACAAAGTCTTAAAGTTATCTTCTGTTATAACCAATAACTGAGAAGTAGGAGGCAAAGATTGCATTATTTTTTTATCATTTATGAAGCTGTTGTAATACTTAACAGCAGCAGCCTTATCATTTAAATTTATAACCATAAGTATTTGGCGCTGACCGTCAATAAAGCTATTCTTTACCTGTAGCTTCTCAAACTTGTGGTACTGGGTATTAAAGTCCGAAACTTTAATTCTAAAATCATTCATATTGGTCCCCTGTGCTGGACTTACAACAATAAATCGATGTTTCTGTAAGTGATCGATTTTATAGGGGCTCTTCTTTACTACATTCTGTGCTTGCATTGCCCCACCGATTTGATCTAGTAAAGCCTGCGCCAATGCAGCTTCTTTAGTGTTCTTATAATTATCAACCACGGCCTGAAGCTCCTCCTCCATCTGTTTCTGCTTCTTCTGCTTACCATGACATAGGGCGGTAAGTAAATCGAACTTCGCTTGAAGAGGATTTTCTTTCAGTGCTTTTTTAGCTTTTGATATTTGGGTCAAGCAACTGCGGTAAGAACCCTTATTATATAACTCGAAACAAGCCTCGTACTTTTCTTCGGCAGCCAAATACACCTCATCCTTTTCTTCCTCTGGCTCCGTATTTGTAATCAATAAAGTATATGCCGACCTGGGATATTTAGAGATCAAGATTTGTTTTTTCTCTTCTGCCTGATCTTCCCTAAACTCATTGGTATAAATTCTATATAGCGTATAGAGTGTTCTCGGTTCATGCACATTATCTGGAAAACGTGTGATGCTCTTCTCGTATGCCTTTGCAGATTCTTGCCAATCGTCAAGCTTCTCATTGTATATTTTTCCTAAGGCTACATAAGCATTTAGGATCATTTCATTACTCGCGGCAATATCCGCTGAGTCATTAGGAATTTGTTGCAAGTAATAATCCACCTCATACAACATCCCTCCAGGAGGGCCAAACTTACCTGGCCCTGCACTTACAGTACCAGAATCTTGAGTCGCACCAGGACCATTAGAAACCATATCGGCAGTTTTCACACTTTGTCTCCAGTTATCCTCTAAGGGGCGATCTTTCCATCTACGCTTAAAGGTGGCCATTCCGCTCGAGCGAACACCACTGTTATAGAAATACCAACCTTGACTTCCCCCCACATTGGGACCAGAGCCTTGAGCCTGGCTTTCAGCTGCCAATTGCGCATTAAGTTTAGCTAATTCAGCCTCTTCCCTTTTTCGCTCTTCTTCTTCTTTTAGCCACTCAATATATTCTTCGACTAATTGAGTCTGTTTTGCCAAACTTAAATGACTCAAACGCTGCAAGCTATCTTGATCTTCTATGATATTGATATTTTTTACCAGCTCGGTTAAGCTCTCTTTTCTTATTTCTACCTCAGGGTATTTTTCGTGACCCGGATCTAAATAAACATAGGCACTATCGTAATAGGTTTGAGCTTCAACATATTTTTGAAACTTAAAGGCAATTTCCGCATGCTTTGTGAACGACAACCCTTTTTGAGACTTGTTGGTTGTGCTCACCTTTGTTGACATGGCAAGAAATTCCTCTGCCTTCTCAAAATCTTCTTCCTCAATAGCTATCAAAGCCATTACATAATACACTTGATCTTGAAGGTCTACATTCTTATCGTCCTTGAGCATCCTGTCTAACTCGCGATAAACGATATCCGCGTCCTCCATGTAAACGTCAAAATTTAAAGCGCGCTTTAGCTGAGCCGTAAAGAGAAGGTCATAATTAGTCGGCTTTAAACTCACCACTTTTTTAAAGTGAGTACTCGCCTCGTATCTATTGCCTAGAATTTCTTGAATCTGACCGAGCATGAAGATCCATCGCATCTTCTCCTCTTTCACATCACTTTTAAGAATAGCCTCGCGAAGCTTGGTATAGGCCTCATCGTAATTGCCTTCTTGAATGTACATTTGAGCTAGGCCAGCCGAAACATCGTCAGCATACTTCTTATCAAACTCTTTATTTCTATATACTTCGTTAAAGTAGTTCTCCGCAGAATAGTTATTCCCGATTTGTAATTGGCACCACCCAGCCCACATTTGAGCTTCCATGGCCAAAGGCTTACCCACCTTTGTAGACCCAAACTGATTGATCACATAATTAAACGTTTCTAGCGCAGGGAAATAATCTCCTTTTACAAAGCGAGCTTTGCCAATTAGCATGTAACTCATAATTACATACTTGTTTTTTTGGCGACCCTTAATTTCCATACTGTGGGTCTTGATCACTTTTGTAGATTTCTCAATGGCGCGGTCCATATCGGGAACAACGCTTTGACGGAGGCTTTCATCACCCCACTGAAAAGCATGTAAAAGCTGTGTATAATCGTCTTTGTGACCAGTCTTAACTGTAGCTTGACCTTTTAAAAAGGACTGTTCACCATTAAAATAGGCGTTATACCTCGCCACATTTTGATGGTAAGTTCTACTTGTCCAGGTGTCCTTCTTCCGGCTGCAGCCGACAATGAATAGTACTATAGAAAGACTAAAAAGTATTTTTTTAATAATGTGCAATGCCCTTATTTGAGTAAGCTATAACTGATGCGCGGCAAAAATATTTTATTTCGCCACATATTTAAGTTTCACAGGCTTAATCTTCTAAGTGATTTAAATCCATTATTTCAAAATTGTTGCCTCACAAATTCAGTTCTTATTCAACTTTGAACTATTGAATGCTTGCCCTACGTTTGCCCGGTGAAACCAACCTTTATTAAAATTCAGCGCCTTTTAGCTTATAGTAACCTATGGGTTGCACTAAGCGTAGCTGCATTAACATGGCTCAGTGGTTTTTTATTAGAATCTCAAAACTGGAGTTACATTCTTTTTACATTTTTCTCCACCCTAGGATTTTACAGTTATTCCCGGTTTTATTCAGGCGCAACTTTAAGCAAGAATGAATCGAAAGTAACACGCTGGCAGAACAACAAATCGTGGGTACTTGTCTGTATAATATTTATAAGCACAGCTATAAGTGTCTACCTCGCTCTTTCGTTTAGCACGGAAGCCATAGTAATGTTGGCCGTGGCAGCATTCATCTCTTTAATCTATCCTTTACCCTATATACTTGGCCGTTGGCCAGGAATCAGACACATCGCAGGTCTTAAGCTTTTTATAATAGCATTGGTATGGACAACGGTGACTTTTGTGGTTCCAGCGATACATACCGAATGGAACCATCAAACCTGGATTTTAGCTGTTCAGCGCTTTTTCATTATTACCGCCATTACTATTCCATTTGATGTTAGAGATCAAAAAATTGACCACCCTGACATTGCTACTCTGCCTATGGTTATTGGATCAAAAAAGGCCTTATTGGCGGCCGTACTCATGATCTTAGGCGTAGAGCTCTCCATTTTAATCCAATACTTTTTACATCATTACTACACAGGATTAATCACATTTGGGTTGATCATTGGCCTCGAAATAATGATGGTTTTGATTCATAAATCATATCCTGTTAAGAACGACCTTCACTATTCGTTTTGGCTCGAAGGGACACCTATTTACCTTGCACTTCTTGTTTACCTCTTTCATCTATTTTAAGAATTACCCTTTACTCGCCTCATTCCTTTGGGCTACTCATCATTCGACTTATTTTAGCGCGAAATTTTTCGCCATATGCAATACGAATTCAATGTAGAGTTTGCGAGAGCTCAAGATCAGATAGATCCGCTTAAGCGATTTAGAGACGAATTTCATTTTCCTGTGATCAATGGTAAACCAGCAGTTTACTTTACAGGAAACTCTTTAGGTCTGCAACCTAAGAACACCCAACAATATTTAAATGAAGAGTTAGAAGACTGGAAGAACCACGGGGTTGAAGGTCATTTTCATGCGAAACGTCCTTGGATGCCTTACCATGAATTCTTTACAGAAAGTCTTTCAAAAATAGCGGGTGCCAAAAAAGAAGAAGTGGTGGCCATGGGTACGTTAACCAACAACTTGCACTTGTTGATGGTTTCGTTTTACCGCCCAACAGAAAAGAGATATAAGATCCTTTGCGAAGCAAAAGCTTTCCCTTCAGATCGTTACGCTTTGGCTAGTCAGGTTCGTTTTCACGGATATACTGAAGAAGAAGCGGTGATCGCTTTAGAGCCGAGAGAAGGAGAACATACCATTCGTCATGAAGACGTTTTAAAAGCCATTGAAGACAACAAAGACGAATTGGCTTTGGTGATGATCGGTGGGGTGAATTTCTACACGGGTCAAGTAATGAAGATGGAAGAATTGACCAAAGCAGGGCATGCCGCGGGCGCCATTGTGGGATGGGACTTAGCACACGCATTTGGAAATATTCCATTAAATCTTCACGACTGGAACGTTGACTTTGCCGCTTGGTGTACTTATAAATATTTGAATTCAGGACCTGGTGCAATAGCAGGTGTGTTTGTACATGAAAAGCATTTGGGCAATCCAGATCTTCCCCGTTTTGAAGGATGGTGGGGACATGAAAAAGAGACGCGTTTTGAAATGCCCAACAGGTTTGTGCCGATGAAAACGGCAGAAGCATGGCAGCTGAGTAACGCTCCAGTTTTCAGTATGGCTCCTCAGCGTGCATCTCTGGACATTTTCGATCAAACCAGCATTGAAGAACTAAGAGAAAAATCGATCAAACTTTCAGGTTACCTAGAGTTTGTATTGAACCACGTAGCTGAGAAAAATCAGTGCGACTTCGAAATTATTACGCCACTTTCGTGGGATGAAAGAGGAGCTCAAGTTTCTGTATTGATGCATGGGCAAGGGAAAGCACTCTTTGATACCTTAATGGAAGAAGGGGTAATTGTAGATTGGCGCGAACCTAATGTAATTAGAATGGCCCCAGTCCCTCTATATTGCAACTTTGAGGATATCTACAGGTTTGGCGAAATTCTGTTGCGTGCAACAAAGTAGACATGAGTATTGAGATGTGAGACAGGAGAAAGGCTTTCCTGAATTTATGTCTAAGGTGATTATTGAAATTCAATATTTAAGATCTAAGATTCATTTTTAAATCTCAGATTTTAAATCTTAAATAAAACTGAATGAAGAATATAACAATCGTAGGTGGTGGATTAGTAGGAAGCTTAGCAGCATTCTACCTCGCCCGAAGAGGCTACAACATCAAGGTATACGAGCGTAGACCAGATCTGCGTAAAACCGATATTTCTGCTGGAAAGTCAATCAACTTGGTGATCTCTCACCGTGGGTTTACCGCTTTAGAGAAAGTTGGCTTAAAAGAAGAAATGGAGAAGATCACGGTTCCTGCTTATGGAAGAATGACCCATGACACTGAAGGAAACCAGAATTTCTACCCATATTCTATCCACGGTAAAGCTATCCACTCTGTGAGCAGAGGAGGTTTGAATGCAGCTTTGATGAGCAAAGCCGAGGAATTTGACAATGTAGAATTCTTCTTCGATGAAAAATGTGAAAGCGTAGACTTGGAGAACGCCACTTGTGTTTTTAGAAACTACAAAACTGGTGAGGCCACAACTGTTACTTCAGATTTAGTTATTGGTGCGGATGGCGCATTCTCAGCCGTCAGAGCTGAAATGGTAAAGCAACCACGTTTCAACTATTCTCAAGAATATATATCTGCAGGGTATAAAGAGATCCACATTCCCGCTGCAGCGGATGGTAGTCCACAGTTGGATTTAAAAGCGCTGCACATTTGGCCTAGAAAAGAATTCATGTTGATGGGATTGGCCAATTTGGATAATGGTTTTACGGGAACCATTTTCGGTCCTTGGGAAGGCGAAAACTCTTTTGAAACGGTTCAAACGGAAGAGCAAGTAGAAGCTTATTTCAAGAAATTCTATCCAGATGCTATTCCTTTAATTCCAGATTATAAAGAGCAGTATTTGAACAACCCTGCCAGTGCTTTGGTAATTGTTCGTTGCGACCCTTGGAAATACAAGAATAAAGTCATGCTCGTGGGCGATGCAGCACATGCTATTGTTCCTTTCTATGGAGAAGGTATGAACTGCGGCTTTGAAGACATATTTGTATTTGACAACTTATTAGATGAGTTTGGCGACCAAGACATGGGCAACGTTCTAGACAAGTATTCAAAGCAACGTCAGCCAAATGGTAATGCCATTGCCGATCTGAGCTTACGCAACTTTATTGAGATGCGCGACTTGGTAGCAGACCCTAATTTTATCTTGAGAAAGAAAATTGAAGGTAAGATCTACAAAGACCATCCAGAGCAATGGATGCCATTGTATAGCCAGGTGAAGTTTACGAATATTCAGTATGCGGATGCTTTGGCAACGGCACATAAACAAGATGAGATCATGGCAGAGGTATTGGCTATGCCTGACATAGAAAACAAATGGGACGATCCTAAGATCGCGGAGTTTGTCCTGAATAAGATCTAAATAAAAAAGGCGACCATTTGGTCGCCTTTTATGTTCTAAATACTAGAATTAGTTCTTAGTAAACTGCCAGCTTAAATCAACTTCAATTACACCTGGAGCAATTGAAACATCATCAGTAAGCGTTCTTCCCATATGAAGATCAGTTTCGTCTAATTTAGTTACCATCAAAGTATCTGTTCCGTCTAAAACCAAAAGATCTTGACCGTGGATCATCCAGTTGAAAGTAAAAGGATCAAATCCTAAGCTATCAGAAGAACCTGTTCCATCTGTGTTGAATGTAAAGTTCATCCAAGAGATATCAGCAGTAATTTGGTAAGTAGTATCAAAAACACCACCTGGAGTGTTATACCAGTTCCAATCTTGAACTTGGTTAGCACCTTTCCAGTCTCCAACAATTTTCTCACTAGGAGTTAAAGGAGGAGTAGTTCCACCGCCACCAGTTTCTTCTTTTTTACACGCTACACCTAAAGTGGCCACAGCCAAAAGTGCAAGTATCGTCTTCTTCATCCGTATGTATAGTTTATTTAAAAGCCGGCAAATATAAAATTCTTTTAATGCCATGAACATTAAACCATTTCGTGGTTAGAATCGTTATATACTTGCACAATTAGTACATTTACTAAAACGCTAAAAACAATCATTCTGAAACAGAAGTACGCTCCATATAAAATTCTTTTGGGTCTGGCTTTTTTAATGCTTGTAAATCAGGCATCTGCCCAATTTTATTATGGTACGCACCAGGTTTACGGAAAGAACAGAGTTCAATACAACGAATTTATTTGGAGCTTCTATCGCTTTGAGCGATACGATGTCTATCACTATAAAACGAGCAGGCCTATCGCCAACAAAGTGGCGGAAATGGTGGATAAAAACCTAAGCGTTTTAGAATCTTACATGGATGAGCGATTAAATGCTCGTTTTCAAGTATTAGTTTTTACTTCTTTAACTGATCTCAAACAAAGCAATGTAAATGCTTCTGATGAAGAGTCTTACAATACCGGTGGTGTTGCACGATCGGCAGGCACAAGAATGTTTGTCTATTTCAATGGAGACTACAACCATCTAGAACATCAAATAAGGGCAGGGCTTCTTCAATTGCTGCTCAGCCATATGGTTTATGGGGGCTTTACCAACAGTCTTAAAAATTCAACTTTGCTCAATTTACCAGAATGGTATACAGAGGGGCTGATCTCTTACATAGCCGAGCCCTGGTCTCCTGATGTAGATCAACGTGTTCGTGATGGATTTACATCTGGATTATACAAAAGGTTCAATTCTCTCACAGGAGATGACGCTAAATATGCAGGGCATTCTTGGTGGAACTTTATTGCCAACACTTATGGGGAAGGTGTCGTTAAGAACCTCATCTATATGACCATTGTTAACCGTAGTATAGAACAGGCTTTTGAATATGTCCTGGGGGTAAATCTGGAAAGCGCTTCTCTCATGTGGAGGGAGTATTATGAGAAGAAGTTCACCGCTTCATTGAATACGGAGTACATCTATGGAAATGAAGTTATAAAAGGAAAAAAAGACCATGAGATCTACAACATCCATCTCAGTCCAAACGGAAGGTATATAGCCTATGTTGACAACTACTTAGGCGAATACAAAGTTTACACCTACGATGTGCGCAAGAAAAAGAGAAAGAAGTTACTAAAAGGTGGATTCAAAATTGCTCAAAATGCGGATTACAGTCACCCCCTCTTAGCTTGGCACCCTAATAATAGAATACTGGCGATGATACTTGAAAACAAAGGATTCATTTGGCTGTATTTCATTGATATTGAAAAAAATAAAATAGATAAGCGAAAGTTCTTCGGGTTTGATAAGGTTACTGAATTCTCCTATTCCCCTGATGGAAAAGAATTTGTTATGTCAGCCATAAAGAATGGCCAATCAGACATTTTTATATATGATTTGTACTCCAAAGTTCCCGAGCAAATTACCAATGACGATTACAGAGATGAGTTCCCCATTTTCGTGAACAATGGTAAACAGATTGTTTTTGCATCCAATAGAGAACATGACACTATAATTCCCAAAATGAAGGCCAACGTTTTCCTAGAAAACAACGACCTTTTTGTTTACAACAGAAAAGACAAATACAATGAGTTGCTTTGGAGGGTGACCAACACACCGGATCTGAATGAAACAAGACCCCAAGAATACCAACACTACAACATTTCTTATCTCTTAGACAATAATGGAGTTCAGGATCAATATATTCTGGGAATAGACAGTTTTATTGCATACGTAGACACCTCAACCCATTATGAATATACGCTTCAAAATTTTAGAGTTACCGAGAGCACGAGAAACATTCAGGAGCAAGATTTTAGTAGTGAAACCGAAACGGTAGCTAGACTTATTTATTTAAACAAACGCTATAGAGTTTATTTCGATGAATTAATTGATGCCAACTTCTTAAGAGAAGCGCTAACAGAAAGTACAACTGAAGAAAAAATAGAAGCCCGAAATGAGCTTAAACGGATAGTCGCAGAGTCTGATAGTAATCTCGCTAAACAGCTCAATACTCAAGATATAGACATTGAAGACTATGAATTTGACGAGCGATTACTGAGCAAATACGATCGCGGGAAAACACAAAAACGTAAGCGCCCTAAAGTCTATATCCCCGGAAATTCAAAGAAACCACCAGTTGCCCAAAAAGCAAAAGAATTCGAAATTCCTGGAAGCAGACTGTATAACACTTCATTCTATAAAGACAACTTTACAGTTCAAGTTGATTTCTTGTTCGACAATCCGCAATACCAACCTTTCACCGGGAACCTAGATAACAACCTTTTCAATCCTGGTTTCAATGTAAATTTCAAAGTTGGAACCATTGACCTGCTGAATGATTATCGTATTGTGCTTGGGCTGCGTACTGACTTTCAACCTGTACCGGGTCTATCATTAAGCCCTAACTCTGAGATCATGTTGGGCGCGGTTAACACCAAGAAGAGATTAGATCAAATGTTTGCTTTTTACAGAAGAAGCCAGTTAAACACATTCGACAACTTCTTCCTTTTGCGCTTCTTGACCTATGAAGGGCATTACACATTGAGCTACCCATTTACGGATGTAGCCCGAGTATCAGTTACGGGTGGGTTCAGACACATGCGTAGAATCTTCTTATCTGACGGACCGTTCTCACTTCCTGTTCCTGATGCAATTGAGCAACACATCATTTTAAAGGCCGCATACGTTTATGACAACACTCGAAAAAAAGGATTAAATCTCTATAACGGAACTCGTGTAAAACTGTTTACAGAGTTCTACGAAAATGTAACACTGAGTAATACGGGGCTTCACACATTAGGAATGGACTTCAGAAACTATATCCCTGTTGCAAAAGGAATGATCTGGGCCAACCGTTTTGCAACGGGAACTTCTTTCGGTAAAGAACGTTTGTTGCATTACTTGGGAGGTGTAGACAATCAGATCAGCCCAAAGACGAATACGGATATGCCAATTGATGAGACACAGAATTATATTTTCCAAACGCTAGCCACCAACATGCGCGGATTTAGACAAAACATCCGCAACGGGAGTAGCTTTGCTGTAATCAATTCTGAATTGCGCATCCCTGTTTTCAAAATGCTGATGAATCGCCCAATAAAAAGCGATTTCATTTCTAACTTCCAGGTTATTGGATTTGGAGACGTAGGATCTGCATGGAATGGCCCTCATCCTTTCAGCGAAGAAAACTCATTTAACAACCAAGTAATTGGAGGAGACAATCCATCATTAACAATTGTACTTGACCGCCAAAACAACCCTATAGTAGGGGGTATGGGCTTCGGTTTAAGAACGCGAATTCTGGGTTATTTTGTTCGAGCAGATTGGGCTTGGGGAATTCAAGACGGACGCGTTCTAGACAACATTTTCTACTTCTCTTTAAGCACGGATTTCTAGGAACTGCTATCAATCATAGGGTTGCCTAAAAAAGGTTTTCAAGTCATGACTTGCTTTATAATACTCCATCATTGTGGGCAGTAACTTGTCTGAATAAACCAACTCTGGTTCAAGGCTGGCATGGTAATAAAACTGCTTATTTAATAACACTGGATACTTTTCAGCCTGATCTTTCAACTCCTTCGGCACACGCTTTTGGGCTTCGCCTTGCACCCCTTCCGGAAAGTGCTTCTTAAAGTTTTTGTCCTTTGTCAATTTTTCGTACTCAGCCATGTGATTGGATAAATGTGTCCGCATGGCGCTTACTTCCTGAGTGCTTCCACCATACATTCCACCATATATTCCGATATGTTCTGGACTTAATTCGAAATAATGCGCAGCATAGCTGTGGTTCTTTCTTCCTTTAGGTGAAATTAATGCAGAAACATTGGTTTTATAAGGTGTTTTATCTTTTGCAAACCGTATATCCCGATTAATTCTAAAAATGGCATCCTTAGGTGCGATGAGCAATTCTGGTTCATACTTCTTTACCTCATCTATTACATCACCAACAAATCTTTTAAACGGGTCTTTCACTTCTTTTTCATAGCGCTTTCTATTTTCATCAAACCATTCTTTATGGGTGTTTGCGGCTAGTTCTTTAAAAAACTCTAAAAAGTCAGGAGTAAAGT
>JAOARK010000336.1 GCA_025210575.1 Schleiferiaceae bacterium | reverse complement strand
TTGGAACACTTCCACTTACACCATTATAGGTTCCCAAAAGCTCTCTCCCCACATGATTAAAAGCAATTGCATTTGCTGCACCTGGGCTAGGCAATGTTTCAAATCCGCCCATTGCGCCATTGCTTCCGCCACTGTAACTGTTAGACTGATCATAACTTGGTGAAGGGCCAACAACGTTATCTTCTGTAATAATCGCAGCAAGTTTATAGGTGCCGTTAGCAGAAGAGCCAAATGTTGCTTTTACCCTCGCGGTGAGTAACCTTGTTTGAGGATTGAATGTGGTAAATACATCAATATCAGCTTTCGGTGTTTGAGCCAAGGCAGAATTGGTCAGGCTGAACCAGCTGTTTATACCAGCACCTTGATTCCCTCTGTCCACATTGGCCGAAGGTGCTGCGGTTAATCCGCTCGAAGTATTATATGTTGGATGAGCCATTTGATCCCCGGTGTGAATAGCAACTGTCAAAACGTTTCCTGATTTTGACAACGAATCTGCGTAAACAGTTCCTCCAGGACACCATTGGCACCATGTACCCGTTAGTTCCTCTAAAAGGACCCTTTTTGTTTGTCCTATTGAAGCGAGTGTAGCAAAGGACATTAAGGCAATTAATAGTTTTCTCATCTCTAGATTTTTAATTCTAGCCAAATCTAATTTTAAAATGAGCTTGAAGATTGTTTAATACATAGAATTGACCTTAGAAATACCATAGCAAAAAATAGTAAAGCATTGATAGTAAAGGGTATGGATTAAATTTCTTGTATAAACGTTGTTAAATTGACCTCTTGAGAGGTGAGCCCGAGTTTCTTTCTAATTCTTGATCTGTCTACTTCAATTGAAGCTGGTGTTTTATGCAGCAAGGATGCAATTTCTTTGGTGTTTAAACCAAGTTTAAGAAAAGCACAAACTTTTACTTCAGCAGGGCTTAATTCAGGGCCAAGATTCTTTAAGCGTTCATAGAAGTCCGCGTGTACGGAAGTAAAGCGTGTCTCGAATTCTTTCCACAGCTCCGCTTTACTGTCATGTTTAAGAATCCTCTTTGCTCTTTGCAATTTTGGCTTTAATCGGCTAGGGGCTTCTTCATCAATCTTCTGAATAAGATCACTCAGATTATCTAAGGTGGTGTTTTGTTTGATTTGTCCCATTACGGAAAGGGTAAGCTCCTTTTGCTTCAGCTCAAGGTCTTGTTCTAGTTTAAGCTGGTTTAATTCACCTCGATCTTTAACAAGTTTGCGGGATTTGTAAATGATGTATGCTAAAATGAGGGATAGAGTCAATAATGAACTGATGACAATAATCCATATGGTTTTGGCTCTTGATTTTATTTTAACGCGCTCATTTGCAAGGGTTAATTCATTTTGTTTAAATCGATACTTGTTTCTTATTTCTATAATTGAAATGGTATTGTTGTTCACAAGTTTTAGAAGGCTGTCTGATATAAGTTTAGCTCGCTGACTGTAGCTTCTATAGGTTTCAAGATTTCCTTTTCGATATTCGATTTCCGCAAGATTAGCGAAAGCACTTTCCAGATCTAAGCCTATATTCTGTTCTTCGTTAAGGATAATTATGTTTTGGTATTCTGTGTAAGCACTGTCAATCAATCCATCACTGAAAAGCATGTTGGCTTTGTACAATCGAGATTGTAATGCCATGTGATTTAAATTGACTGAGGTATAAAGGTTCTCTGCACTAGTCATTTCGAAAAAAGCAAGGCTGTCTTGATTCAAACTCTTTAAATGAGTAGAAAGAATAAAATGATTGTTTGCTTCCCAGAAGGTGTTGCCAGAGTTGTTATTTAGCCGTATAGCCCTTCGAATTAAAGTGTTAATACTATCTGGAAATGAACCCTGTAAGGCTAGGGCTAGATTGTGATAGTCGCCTGCTAGTCTCAATGAATCACGAGTGGATTTATGGATGTGAATAGATGCTTCCAATGCATTTATCGCTTCATTCTGCTGCCCAAGGCTGGTGTAGATACGCGCTAAAAGAGAGTAGCAATCTGCAGCGTATTGAAATTCGTTAAGCGCATCAAACATTTCTTTTGCTTCGAGTGCAAACTCTAAAGAAACGGCCAGGTTCTTAATTGGAATATGAAGAAGCGCATCTACGTAAAGCAAATAGGCTTTAAGAAAGGGGTCTTCAATGTCTTGAAGCTTTAATTCTTCAACGAGAATAGTCGCGCTATAGGTATCCTCTTTTTTCTGAGCGATAATTGCTGAAGACAACTTTAACCAGTTCTCAATTCCTTTTGGTATGTTTTCTTGTTTTAAATAGAGTTCTATTTGTTTTTCACATTGATCAATATTATAAACCTTGAGGTTTTCAATATTCTGGAGTTTCTTGTCCGATTTTAGGATTTCGCCAAAATGCCCATAAGAAGCATAGCAACTTAGAATAAACCCAACGAGAAAGAACTTTTTCATTTCAATGCATTATACAATACCTCAACTGGATGTAAAGCAGTTTTCGAAGCCAAATCTTTGATTTGATGTCTGCAACTCGTTCCAGAAGCTGCAATAATTGTATCCGAACTAGCATTGTTTACAGCTGGGATTAGATGTAACTCTGCCATTTGTTTACTAAGCTCATACTTGTCTTTTTCATATCCAAATGAGCCGGCCATGCCGCAACACCCTCCATTAACGATAGTACAAGAGTAGTTCTTAGGAATGCTAAGTATACCGGCTGTCATTGATTTATCTGAAATCGCTTTTTGATGGCAGTGCACGTGAGCTTTAACTTTTTTTTCATCTTCATGAAAGAATTGTCTAAGGTTGCGCTCTTTAGATTGGTTAAAGACAAACTCTTCAATGGTAAACGTGTTTGTGGCTATATTCTGTGCTTCTTCTTTTGCTTTTCCTTCTAAAAGTTTAGGGTATTCATCTCTAAAGGTCAGTATTGCTGATGGTTCCATTCCGATTAATGGGGTTTCTGGTGTTATTAAATCACGATAGATTTGTAC
>JAOARK010000335.1 GCA_025210575.1 Schleiferiaceae bacterium | reverse complement strand
TCTTCTTCCCCAACAGGAATCACAAGCCTGCCTCCTACTTTTAATTGAGTTAGAAGTGCCTTGGGCACGAATGGTGCACCGCATGTCACCACAATTCCATCATATGGTCCATGTATGGGAAGCCCTTTGTAACCATCTCCAAATTTCTGCTGAGGTCGGTATTTTAATATTTCAAAGAAATGGCGGCTTTTTTCGAAAAGTTCTTTTTGGCGCTCAATAGTAAAGACCTTCACTCCCATTTCGCACAGCACGCTTGCTTGATATCCAGAGCCTGTACCTACTTCTAACACCTTATCTCCTCTTGTAACTTCTAAAAGCTCCGTTTGAAAAGCAACAGTATAAGGTTGCGAGATCGTTTGACCAGCTGCTATCGGAAAAGCTTTGTCTTGGTAGGCAAATCTTTCAAAAGCCTGATCCATAAAAATATGGCGAGGAATGGCATTAATCGCATTCAAAACTTCCTGATTTTTAATGCCTTTAGAAATCAACTCTTTTATAAGTTGTTTCCGCATTCCCTTATGTCTTAAACTATCCTCCATATGGCTTTTCCGAAAGGCAAATAAAAGCATAGAAAAGCAATAAATCATGACTTTATTCCACTTGTATAGCCTTTATTATCGGTTACATTTGCAGCTATCTAAAAAAATCGACCACAGTCGAATTTAAGCTTTGCAATGATGAAGTTGAAAATTGGAGTTTTAGGTGCTGGCCATTTAGGCAAAATTCACCTCCGCTGTATTTCAGAATTAGAAGAATATGAATTAGCGGGTTTCTATGACCCTATTGCGGAAACAAGAAATATGGTTTCTGAAGAATTGGGTTACCATGCTTTTGAAACGATTGAGGATTTAATTTCCACTTGCGATGTGGTTGACATCGTGACACCTACTCTATCACATTTCGATTGCGCAGTTCAAGCCATTAAAAGCTCCAAGCACATATTCATTGAAAAGCCAATAACGAAAACGGTAGAACAATCTAAAGAGCTCATCCGTTTAGCTGAAGAAGCAGGTATCAAAGCTCAAGTGGGTCACGTAGAAAGGTTTAATCCTGCGTTTACAGCTGTTGAGGAACAGATTAACAATCCTATGTTCATCGAAACACACCGTTTAGCAGAGTTTAATCCAAGAGGTACGGATGTACCTGTGGTTCTTGATTTGATGATTCATGACATAGATATTGTATTAAGTGTTGTGAAGAGCAAAGTGAAAAAGATCAACGCTAGCGGTGTAGCTGTGGTTAGCGACACACCTGATATTGCAAATGCTCGAATTGAATTCGATAACGGGTGTGTAGCCAACTTAACGGCAAGTCGTATTTCAATGAAAAATATGCGTAAAACCAGGTTGTTTCAAAAAGATGCATACATCACAGTGGATTTCTTAGATAAAAAGAGTGAATTGGTTCGCATGAAGTCTTTAGAACAAGAACCAGATGATCCATTTGCAATGGTTTTAGACTTGCCAAATGGAGACAAGAAACAGATCTATTTTGAGCAACCTGAAGTAGGTAACATCAACGCGATTAAAGAAGAATTAAAATCTTTAGCTGTTTCAATCAATAATAACACTACTACAAGCGTTACACTAGAAGCCGGAAGTGATGCACTAGATGTGGCAACACAAATAATGGAGAAGATGAATGCCGGTTTAAATTTGTTTAACCCCGCTTTATGATTAGAAGAATACCCCTGCTGGGTCTTCTCTTAGCCTTATTGGCGTGTAACAAAGAAGATCAAAAATCTGTTGTACCTGCATACTTGCATATAGAGGCAATGCGCGTTGATGCAGATTTTAATTCTCAGGGAACAGAACATCATAAATTAACAACAGGCTGGGTATTTGTAAACGATGATGTTCTCGGAGCATTTGAATTTCCAGTTGATATTCCTATTGCAGCTTCAGGCCCCACAAAAATCAGAGTGGAACCTGGAATGAATTTGAACGGAATTAAAGCGCTACGAACGCTGTACCCCTTTCATTCTCCTTATGAAGAAACCATTGATCTAGTTCCTGAACAACTTCATTACTTAAATAGTAACAACGACTCTTTAGCTGTTTCTACCTATGAAGGAACGCTTTCTTTAAATGTTATTGAAGATTTTGAATCGCCTGGATTAAGCTTAGAACCCACTGATAAATCGGATACAACTCTGGTGAAAGTGAACGCCAGTCAAGGAGCTTTTGTGTTTAAAAATGAACCAACTACCTCTGGCAAGGCCGTAATTCAAGGTCAAGGGTTCTTTGAAGTTGTAACAACTGACAAATTTGACTTTACACCCGTTCCAGATTATTATGTAGAACTGACATATAAAAGCGAATTACCATTTACAGTTGGAGTTTTCATGACGACTCAGAGTCAAACGATACAAGCTCCTGTTGTACAGGTTTCCCCATCTGAAGAATGGAATAAGATCTATATTAATTTGGTTACAGAAGTTGGACAAACTCAACCAGATAACTACAAACTATTTATTGGAGCTGTGAACACCACAAATTCGGCTAAAGAGCTCTATATAGACAATTTAAAACTGCTGTATTAGTGAAGCATAACGCTACACAAATTTTAAAATATGTTATGTTTGATGCCCTTTCTGCCATGTTGGGGTATACGGCATTATATTATTTCAGAAAAACAGTAATTGAGTCACGTAAATTCGGTGTAGAATTAGATTTCACTTTCGATGAACGCTATTTTATCGGTTTAACAATCACTACCCTATTCTGGATCTCATTGTATTGGATTACCGGTTTTTACAATGACATCTATAGACGTTCTCGTTTGCGAGAAATCATCCAAACCTTTAATACTGCGCTGTTCGGTTCTGTTGTAATCTTCTTCGCTCTTATTTTAGATGATTGGGTAAATAATTATAAAGACTATTACCAAAGTTTTCTGATATACTTCAGTGTAATTTTCGCGATTACGGCATTATTCCGATTTATCATTTCTTCACGTACCAATCATCGCATACAACGAAAAGAGATTTGGTTTAATACCTTAATGATTGGAAGTAATGAAAAAGCCACGGCTTTGTATCACGAATTCGAGTCTCAGCGAAAATCAACTGGTAACAAGTTTGTAGGTTTCGTAAGCGTTTTTCAGAAGATAGAGTTCTTAGTGGAGAAAGAACTACCTCTCTTGGGGGTTTATTCTGACCTTCCAAAAATTATAGAAGATCATCAAATAGAAGAAGTGATCATCGCTATTGAATCTAAAGAACATGAAAAGCTTGAAGAAGTAATTAACCTATTGGAAGACTCTGAAGTCAAGGTCAAAATGATTCCGGATATGTACGATATCATTTCAGGGCAGGTTAGGTTAGAATCTTTAGGAGCACCACTTATCGAGATTAAACACGAACTCATGCCCCAATGGCAGCGCGTGGTTAAGCGTGTTTTTGATGTTGTTGCCAGTGCGGTACTTCTAATGCTGCTTTCTCCTTTAATGCTGTTTTGTATGATCATGGTGAAGCGTTCTTCTCCTGGCCCGATCTTTTATCGTCAAAAAAGAATGGGACTTCAAGGCAAAGAATTTTCCATTATCAAATTCAGGTCTATGCGGCAAGATGCAGAATCTACCGGTCCGCAACTTTCAAGTGAGGAAGATGATCGTATTACAAAATGGGGGAAAGTTATGCGCAAGTATAGATTAGATGAACTTCCTCAATTCATAAACGTAATATTAGGCGAAATGAGTTTTGTAGGCCCTAGACCAGAACGTCAATTCTATATCGATCAAATTTCAAAAAAAGCACCGCATTGTAAGCACATACATAAAGTAAAACCAGGTATTACAAGCTGGGGAATGGTAAAGTTTGGTTATGCAGAAAATGTGGATGAAATGATAGAACGTCTGCGCTATGATATCATCTATATTGAGAATATGAACCTTCTAAATGATATCAAAATCGTTTTTTACACCATTCTTATTGTTTTACAAGGACGTGGTAAATAGTTATTCTCAATTCATACAAATTTTAGTTATTCAATTGCAAAAGTGAGTTTATGCTAGTATCACTTCTACTCATTTTAGTTACACTTTTTTCGTGTACAATTATTGGCATTTCTCTTTCAAGATTGGTTAAATTAAGATTTAACTGGAGTATTAATTTCTTTATCGGATTTGCAATGCTTATGGGAGTTGTTTCCATTGCCTCCATATTTTTTGCAATAGGTTTCCATTTGTTTTTGATTACGATTGCAATATCCCTCGGCCTCCTCGTATTTAACTATAAACACCTTTTCGACTATCTGGAAGAAGTGAGTAGAAATAAAATTGAGATCATATTTAATTTTACTCTAC
>JAOARK010000334.1 GCA_025210575.1 Schleiferiaceae bacterium | reverse complement strand
GAATATCCTCGAACAAATGTTTACATCCTCAGTCATGAAAAAACAGGGCTTTGGATTGGCGCCTCCCCTGAAACATTGGTAAAAGTGAATGATGGCAAGTTTAAGACTATGGCTTTAGCTGGGTCTAAATTGGAATACCAGGAATGGAGTGATAAAGAAAAAGAGGAGCAAAAAATAGTTGCTGATTATATCACAAACATTCTTGAAGGCTACAACTTTGAAAAACTGAGAATCAAAGGAGTACAAACAGTTTCTGCTGGTCCCATTCAGCATTTACGTACGCATTATGAGGCACCTATTGGGGAGAATGACCCAATGGAGATTGCTGAAAAATTACATCCGACTCCAGCCGTATGTGGTGTTCCAACAGATCTTACAAAACAATATCTTAAAGATAACGAAGGTTACAATCGTGAGCTCTACACTGGGTTCATTGGTGTGAAACACGAGAATAACTTCGACAGCTTTGTCAACTTACGTTGCATGCGCATTTATAACGATCGCATTCAGTTATTTGCAGGTGGTGGCATCACAGCTGAATCGAGACCTGAAATTGAATGGAATGAAACGCAAACCAAGATACAGACCTTGATGCGCGTTATTAAAGAAGTAAGAGAAGAATAGATTATCTATCCTTCAGTTTACCTTCTACAATATCATAGTTTACCAATCTACAGTCTAAGTCTCCGTTCATCATCGGGATGCGTCTAGAAGCCCTTAGGCCAACACTTTTGATTCCTTCAAGGTCGGCTGTAATAAACCAAACATTGCTATTTGGGAAATTTTGTTTTAGGGTGTCTCCAACTCTTTTGTAAAAATCTGGCTCGGTGCCGATTCGCTTATTATATGGCGGATTGAAAATGATCCATTGTCTTCCATCTACTTCCTTTCTCGAACCAAAGAAGTCCGCCTTTCTCAAATCGATCAAATCCTCTAGTGCAGCATTCTCAACATTTTCTTTAGCCTTTTGTAGCGTTAAAATATCGTTATCATACCCAACTAATTTGGCTAAAGGGTCAGAACTTCGACTTAGTAAACCTTCTTTTACTTTAAGGTAAAGATCTTGATCAAAGCCTTTCCAATTTTTAAATGCAAACTCAGATCTAAAAATTCCAGGAGGAATATTTCCTGCCCAAAGTGCGGCTTCTATTAACAATGTTCCCGATCCACACATTGGATCTAACAACGGCATTCTTTTATCCCAACCCGTTAATTGAAGCATACCCGCGGCTAACACCTCATTCATAGGTGCAACACCGGTTTGAGTTCTATACCCTCTTTTAAAGAGGGGCATTCCTGAACTATCTAAGCTTACACTGATAACATTGCGATTGCTGATATGAATATTCACTTTGATATCTGGTGACATCTTGCTCACCGATGGACGCGTTTTTACTTTGGCACGAAAACGATCAACAATAGCATCTTTCGCAACCTGGCCCGCATACATTGAATTGGGGAACAAATTACTTCCAACATAAGTTGAAATAGAAAATGTTTTGTTTTCATCAAACAGATCCTCCCAGGCAATCTTAGACAATCTCTGGTAATAATCTTGTTGTGTATTGGTTCTAAACGCTTTGACTTTCACCAATACGCTTAAAGCCGTTCTCAACTTAAGATTTGCTTTGTAAACCGTTCCAATATCCCCAACGAATGACACTGAGCGAACTAGCACCTTAACCTCACGACCACCCAATTGTTGCACCTCGGAAGCTAATACCTGTTCAAGGCCTGCAAATGTCTTCGCTACTATTTCAAATTCTCTATCGAGCATCTTTGTTTTCTATTACAGGGTATAACTTTCCGGAAAAAGCAGCTGGATTGGTATCGTCAACTTTACTTTCACTAAATATTATCTGCAACCTAGCTGGCTCATCTTTATGCGCAAAAAATCGAGTTGTATCTACCCATTGTTGCTCTCCTTGAAAAAGCGTTACAACATAATCATATGTTGCACCTTCAAGTGGATTTAAAAATTCAGCGTCCACGCCATATACATCTATTTCATCCGTCAATGGGTAATGCGTAAGTTCTGCTTTAAGAATTTCGATTTCCTTTTTTTCCTCAACAGAATTGTCCTTTTTGTTTTCCTCAGTGCAAGAGATAATACTCAATGTAATAAGGCCAAAAAGAGCCAATTTAATTTGTTGCATGATATTTGCGTTAATTTTAGCCGCGAAGATAATTGTAAACTAAAACAAAGAAACATGAAGTTGACATTCACAATTGCTATAGCCTTATGTTTAGGCTTGTTTAGCACCGATTTAAAAGCACAATCCGATATTAAGAAACTGAATAAAAAAACGCTGACTGTTCAAGAAACGAAGGAGGCGCCACAGATGCAAGAAACTGGAGTCGTAGCGCCAAAAGCCACTCAAACCTCATACCCAACTCAATCTGCACCTAGCCAAAGTATGAATACCAATCCAAAAACAGAGTCAAGTCCATCTGCGGTTCCAAGACCAAATCAAAAATTGAAGATGCCCGCACATACGAAAGAAAGAACGTACAAAACGAAAAAGAATCAATAAAAAAAGGGGAGCAATTGCTCCCCTTTTTAGTTCGTATGTTTCTATTAAACACTTACACCATATTCTCTAAGTGCATCGTTTAATGAAGTTTTCTTGTTTGTACTTTCTTTTCTTTTACCAATAATCAATGCACAAGGAACATTGAATTCTCCGGCATTAAATTTCTTTGGGTATGAACCTGGTATTACTACGCTACCAGCAGGTACCACGCCTTTCAATTCTTTTGGTTCATCGCCTGTAACATCAATGATCTTTGTAGATGCCGTAAGAACAACGTTGGCTCCTAAAACAGCCTCGCGTTCAACGCGAACACCTTCAACCACGATACATCTTGAACCGATAAAACAATCATCTTCGATGATTACCGGAGCGGCTTGTAACGGTTCCAGAACTCCTCCGATTCCTACACCTCCACTGAGGTGAACATTCTTACCGATCTGCGCACAAGAACCTACCGTAGCCCAAGTGTCTACCATTGTTCCTGTTTCAACATAAGCACCAATATTTACATAACTCGGCATCATGATCACCCCTTTATCTACAAAAGCCCCGTATCGAGCAATAGCATGAGGAACAACACGAACCCCTAATTGTTCGTATCCAGATTTTAATGGAATCTTATCATGAAACTCAAATGGACCAACTTCAATAGTCTCCATCTTGCGTGTAGGGAAATAAAGTACAATAGCCTTTTTTACCCACTCATTTACTTGCCATCCGTTATTTGTTGGCTCAGCAACGCGAAGTCTTCCTTTGTCTACTTCTTCAATCACAAAATTAATTGCTTCAAGTGTTGCTGTTTCTTTGAGCATTTCACGGTTTTCCCAAGCCTGCTCTATAATATTCCTAACGTTGTCCATCTCAAAATTTTAAGCGCACAAAAGTAGTAGTTACAGCTGTTTTAGAATTATTATCGCAATGTCAATTTGTTCAAATTAACACAGCTTTCACCTTTAGGAGGGCTAAAAACAATTATTTTACCCAAAAACAAACAAATGGAAAACAGCATAGCTTTTCAACTCTTATATGTAGCTCACAACAATCAGAAACAAAAATTCAACATTGCCCCTACCCAACTTCATGTTGCCTTAGTTGGCGCAATGCTTTTAGACCTTTTCAGGTCTGATGAAATCAAAATTAATGGGGACAAAGTGATTTGCAATCACCAAAATGCGGTTCAAAGTAAATACCCAGAGCTTTTCGAAAAGTTGTTGAAATCTAAAAAAGAGCGCAGCATTAAAACATGGATACAACGTTTGTCTATGCATGGAAACAAATTCATGAAAAAGTCTTTGCAAAAAATGCACGAACATCAATTGCTTAAAGTTGAATTTCTAAAATTCCTTGGGTTCATACCTTACCATAAGACTGCGATAGTCAATAAAGGAAAACATGCATCAACAGTAAAAAGTCTAAAAGACATTGTTCTTTTAAATAAAGAAGCAGATGAGCTTGAGCATTGGTTACTTACCCTTCTAGCTCCATCAAAATTGATTTTAAACCTTTGCAAAGACCGAGAAGAACGCAAAAGAATGAAGGTCAAGTTAAAGAACTATAAAGTTGATAATCGTTTTGGAGATGATGTTCATAGTGTTATGAGAGATATGGAAGCTGCTTTTGTTGTAGCCATAGCCTCGACAGCAGCGATTAACGCATCTACTCATCATTAACCGATTAATTACATTTGCCCAATGGCAAAAGTTATTGCACTAGATGTAGGAACCAAACGGACGGGAGTTGCAGAAACCGATCCAATGCAAATCATTGCAAGCGGTTTAACCACCATTAACACGAATGAACTCCTACCCTTTCTAGAGAATTATTGTAAAACTGAGAACCCCGAAACTCTCGTTGTAGGCCAACCTAAACGTCTTCATGGGGAAGCAGGAAGTATTGAAGGCTTCATACTTGGTCTCATAGATAAAATCCAAAAAAAAATTCCTCAACTAAAGAT
>JAOARK010000333.1 GCA_025210575.1 Schleiferiaceae bacterium | reverse complement strand
ATGCCCTTGTTTTACAGAAGTCCATTGACTTACGCCAATTCAAAGGGATTTGAAGTGGTTTATGATAATGCTGGAGTAGTGGGGCTGTTTGGAGAATTGAAGTTAAACACTTCAATAGGGTTGGACCTTGCGGCTTTCGCTGAATACAACAAGTACAATATGAAAGAGCTTTCGCATGCCTTTCATAGACCAGAATTGCAAACAGGCGTAATTGTTAGTTACAACTGGAAAGAAAAAATTGTTTTAACAACAAACATTACTTACATAGGAGAACGTACAGCATTTGAGCATTCGTTGTTTGAAAATGGAGTTACAACAGAATACCCTATTTTGGCAGGATATACAGATGTTCGTTTGGGAGCTGAGTATAGGTACAACAAGAATTTATCGGCATTTTTCAATGTAACCAACTTGTTGTCACAGAATTACGAAATATGGTATGGTTACCCGGTTCAGCAAATTCAATTCTTAGTAGGCTTATCTTATAGATTTTAATTCAAAAGGTGTCCAACTATACCTAAAGCGCTAAAACGTCTTTATTGTTGATAAAAATGTTGAAAAACGTGGGTTTTTCGGCATAGGGTGCACCCCTGTAGCTGGGCTAAAAAGTTATTTTTGTTTCTTAAGCATTTTGCAAATCATAGAATTATGAGTGAGGAAAAAAAGAGTTATGACGGTAGTAGTATTCAGGTACTTGAAGGACTAGAAGCCGTAAGAAAGCGTCCTGCGATGTATATTGGGGATGTGGGACTGAAAGGTCTGCACCACCTAGTATATGAGGTGGTAGATAACTCTATTGATGAGGCATTGGCAGGCCATGCCAATGATATTTTTGTTACTATAAATGAAGATAACTCGATCACTGTAAAAGATGATGGTCGTGGTATTCCTGTAGATATTCATCCAAAAGAAAAGAAATCAGCCCTAGAAGTAGTTATGACCGTTCTCCATGCAGGGGGTAAGTTCGATAAGGACTCTTATAAAGTTTCTGGTGGATTGCACGGTGTGGGTGTATCGTGTGTGAATGCGCTTTCTACAGATCTTTTTGTTGAGGTACATAAGAATGGCAAGAAGTATCAGCAAGAATATAAAATTGGTGTTCCTCAATATCCAGTGAAAGAGGTAGGAACCACAGATTACAGAGGTACCATTGTAACTTTTAAGCCAGATGATTCCATTTTCATGGAAACCGTTTATCACTTTGATATTCTGGCTGCACGTATGCGAGAGTTGTCTTTCTTAAACAAAGGCATCAGCATTACTTTGATTGATAAGCGTGAGAAAGATGAAGAAGGTAACGACATTAGCGAGCGCTTCCATTCTGAAGGTGGTTTAGAAGAATTTGTTTTATTCATTGATCAGAACAGAGAGAAACTCATGCCAACCGTTATGAGTATGGAAGGCGAGAAGAATGGAATCCCAGTTGAAGTGGCGATGCACTATAACACTTCTTTTGGTGAAAACATTCACTCTTATGTAAACAATATTAATACCCATGAGGGAGGAACTCACCTTTCAGGGTTTAGAAGAGCGTTGACTAGAACGCTGAAGAAATATGCTGAAGAATCTGGAATTTTAGCTAAAGAAAAGGTTGAGATTGCTGGTGATGACTTCCGTGAAGGTTTGACAGCCGTTGTTTCGGTTAAGGTAATGGAGCCTCAGTTTGAAGGACAGACCAAAACGAAACTTGGAAACTCAGAGGTTTCTGGAGCGGTAGATCAGTTGGTAGGCGAAATGTTGACCAATTACTTGGAAGAGAATCCAAATGATGCTAAACAGATCGTTCAGAAAGTTGTATTGGCAGCAAAGGCTAGAGTAGCGGCAAGAAAGGCCCGTGAAATGGTACAGCGTAAGAACGTAATGAGTGGTACTGGATTACCAGGAAAACTTTCTGACTGTTCTGAGACAGATCCAGCAATGTGTGAGATCTTCTTAGTTGAGGGAGACTCTGCAGGTGGTACGGCAAAGCAAGGACGTGACCGTAACTTCCAGGCTATTCTTCCATTACGTGGTAAGATCTTAAATGTTGAGAAGGCCATGTCTCATAAGGTATTTGAAAACGAAGAGATCAAGAACATGTTTACGGCCCTCGGTGTAACTATAGGTACCGAAGAGGATTCAAAAGCATTGAATACCGAAAAGTTGAGATACCACAAAGTGGTGATTATGACGGATGCCGATGTGGATGGTAGCCACATTTCAACTTTGATCTTGACCTTCTTCTTCCGTTATATGAAAGAATTGATTGAACATGGTTATGTCTATATTGCTTCTCCACCACTTTATCAAGTGAAGAAAGGAGCGAAGTCTCAATATGCTTGGGATGATTCGCAACGTGATCAGTTGATGTTTGAGTATGGGGGTGAGGAAAAGACCGGGGTTTCTGTTCAGCGCTACAAAGGTTTGGGAGAGATGAATGCGGAGCAATTATGGGATACCACTATGAATCCTGAGCACAGAACCTTAAAGCAAGTTACCATAGAGTCTGCAGCAGAAGCGGACAGAATATTTTCTATGCTGATGGGAGATGAAGTACCTCCGAGACGTGAGTTTATTGAGAAGAACGCACGTTACGCTAAGATTGACGTTTAACAAAAATAACTATCTTCAAAACCACCTTTCGAGGTGGTTTTTTTATTTACATACACTATGAAGAATTTCTATTTGTTCCTTTTGGCCGTGACTGTTTCCCTCGTTTCAAGTTGTTCATCATGCAACCAAGAAAATGGCGGTTCAGAAGCTGAATATTCAGATGCAGATACAGTTTCACAAGATGATTCAAACAACGTTGATGCAAATGATACGGTACTATCTGATCAAGAAATTGTGGAGCCAAGGCATGGAGATTCTGATAAAAAAGTGGATGAAGAAATCGTTGCGCCAGATGAAGAAGAGCAGATTGACGAAAGTGATGAGGATACCAATTCTGAAAACTTAAAGATTATCACGTTCATCAATTCAGAAATAGGAACAGAATTGACTCAAGAAAAAGACTTTGACTTAATGGGATATGCCGCTCAAGAGGTGGTTTTACTAAGAAAAATTGATTGTGAAGGTGAGGATTGTGGTAAGTTAGTACAGATGCAAAACTATAATCACGAAAGAGCGATAGATGCTATAGTTCAAGTGAAATGGAAAGTTGGGAAAAATAAATTTGAAACCTTACGTGAATATGAGATTAAAGCAGGGGATGTTCTTGATATTGGGTGTACACGTAATTGTGATCTAAACGGTGAAAAGGCAAATTGGAAAATCGTCTCAGCTAAATATGCGGAATAATTACCGCTCGCGCATTCCAAACCTCTGTATTACAGAAATTCTAATGACATGATCGTTTTGAATAATACCGCCTTCAAGGTTGTTTCTGTTGTTTTGGTAAGTATAAATCAATCGGACATCTATATCTCGAACCGGTAAATAGCCTGCACCTAATTCTATTCTATTTCTATCAACACTAGTTGCGCTTTCAACAATGGCTAAGTCGGCAAAGAATTCTACGCTGGCTTTAACGTAGTAGGTCTTTTCTACAATTGTAGGGTTGTTTATAGGGATCTTAGTGTCAATTTTATACCTGAGTTTTAGCGTAAAAGAACTCTCTATATTCTGACTAAATGGAATTTGAAATCGTTGTTCTAGGCGCGCATATTGAACTATTCTAACTCTGTCGATATTTGGCCAATGCAGTCTTGCACCTTGCCATGGTCTAATTTCAAACGTGTTGATAGCATTGAAGTTGTCCTGAACAAAAAGGCCTAATCCCGCTCTCAAAGAAAAAAGAACTTGCTTTCGGTATTCTATTGAAGGCCTTACATGTACCCTCCAGTACCCGCTATGGTCTGTCTTTGGGGTGTATCTGTAGCCGGCATCATTAAAAAACTGCCAATTACCATTGATTCTATTAAAATGTTTGTAGTCAAGCCAAAGCTGCAGCGTATTGTCTTTTTGCGCCTTTGAAAGAGTGGCCAAAAGCAAACAAATAGCAAAAAAAAACTTTCTTGATTTCAACATTACGGCAATATTACCT
>JAOARK010000332.1 GCA_025210575.1 Schleiferiaceae bacterium | reverse complement strand
CCTTTGGGTTATGAGCCCAACGAGCTACCAACTGCTCCACCCCGCGGTGTATTTTAAGAAGGAGCAATTGCTCCTTCTGTAGTAGCGGGAGTAGGACTCGAACCTACGACCTTTGGGTTATGAGCCCAACGAGCTACCAACTGCTCCATCCCGCGATATATTGTATGTAATGTACGTCCTTATTGGGGCGGCAAATATAAGTGATAAGTCTTTGAACAGCCAAAGAAAAATAACACAAAGTTTACAGTGGGCTAAAGCACAATAATATACACCTTTGCACAAATTTTAGTTATGGAGCATAAAGCTGGTTTTGTGAATATTATTGGTAACCCAAATGTGGGGAAGTCTACCTTAATGAATGCACTTGTAGGTGAACGATTGAGTATAATCACCAACAAGGCACAAACCACACGTCACCGAATTTTTGGCATTTTAAATCATGATGATTATCAAATTGTTTTTTCAGACACTCCGGGTATCATACAGCCAGCTTATGCATTACAAGAGTCTATGATGAAGTTCGTGTCTTCTGCTTTTGAAGATGCGGATGTCTTTGTTTATTTGGTTGAGCCCAAGGATCATACCTTAAAAGACGAGAAGTTTCTTAACAAGCTAAAAAATACAACTGTTCCATTGTTGTTGGTGATTAACAAGGTTGATACAATTGATCAAGAACAGCTGGAAGCTGAAAATGCTTTTTGGAAAGAAGCCTTGCCCAATGCTGAGGTTATTCCAATTTCGGCCTTGAATAAATTCAATACAGATTATTTGTTGAAGCGCTTTGTTGATTTGATTCCGGTTTCTGCTCCATATTACGATAAGGAATCATTAACGGATAAGTCAGAACGATTCTTTGTAACTGAGATTATTCGTGAGAAGATTCTCTTGAATTATAAAAAGGAAATTCCGTATTCGGTAGAAGCCGTTGTTGAGGAGTTTAAAGAAGAGGAGGATATTATTCGTATCCGTGCTAATATTTTTGTAGCCAGAGAATCTCAAAAGGGAATTATCATAGGTCATCAGGGTAAGATGTTGAAGAAGGTGGGAACTGAAGCAAGGAAGACCTGCGAAGAATTCTTTCAAAAGAAAATCTACCTCGAGTTATTTGTTAAGGTTAATAAGGACTGGCGTTCTGATGATTTAAAGCTTAAAAGATTCGGGTACAACTAAAAACCATCCATACCAACTAAAAATTATTTTTGCCGCATGGGAAACATGGTAGCCATTGTGGGTCGTCCAAATGTTGGAAAGTCCACTTTATTTAATCGATTGATCCAAAGAAGAGATGCAATTGTTGATTCTGTTGCTGGCGTAACACGTGATAGACATTATGGTCATTGCGATTGGAATGGAAAAGAGTTCTCTTTGATTGACACTGGAGGATATGTGGAAGGATCGGAAGATATTTTTGAAGCAGAGATTAGACGCCAGGTGGCATTAGCTTTAGATGAATCTGATTTGGTGATTTTTGTGGTTGATGTTGAAGCTGGTATTACTGACTTTGATAAGCAAATAGCGAATATGCTCCGAAAAACGGAGATGCCTGTTTTCTTAGCTGTGAATAAAGTAGACAACGCCATGCGTGAGAATGAAGCAGTGGAATTTTATGGGTTGGGCTATGATCGCTACTTCAATATTTCGAGTATCAATGGAAGTGGAACAGGTGAACTCTTGGATGAAATTACCGCAAACTTAGAAGAAGGAGCAGTAGAAGAAGATACCGAGGGATTAATGAAATTGGCCATAGTTGGTCGCCCTAACGTTGGTAAATCGAGTTTAGCGAATGCGCTTTTTGATGAAGAAAGAAATATTGTAACAGATATTTCTGGTACAACGAGAGATACCGTAAATACTCGCTTTAATAAGTTTGGTTATGACTTTATGCTCTTGGATACTGCTGGGTTGAGAAAAAAAGCCAAGGTATCTGAGGATTTAGAGTTTTATTCTGTGATGCGCTCTATACGAACCATTGAGCATGCAGATGTATGTCTTTTGGTATTAGATGCCACTCAAGGATTAGAAAGTCAGGATCTTAATATTTTGAGCTTGATCCAGAAGAACAGCAAGGGCTTGGTGATTGTTGTAAACAAGTGGGATCTTGTAGAGAAGGAGACGAATACTGTAAAGCAGTATAAAGAAATGATCTTGCAAAAGATTGCACCATTTACAGATGTATCTATCATTTTTACTTCTGCTATGAATAGACAGCGCGTGCTGAAAGCGCTGGAAGAAGCTGTAAAAGTTCATGATAGAAGAACGAGTAAAATTCCAACGTCTAAACTGAACGAGGTGATGCTCGATGTTTTTAAGGATAATCCACCTCCGAGTATCAAAGGGAAGTACATCAAAATTAAATTTTGTACGCAATTACCTACGCATTCCCCGAAGTTTGCGTTTTTTGCCAATCTTCCTCAATATATAAAAGAGCCATATAAGCGATTTACTGAGAATAAACTGAGAAGTCATTTCGATTTTACGGGGGTCCCAATCGAGATATTCTTCAGAAAAAAATAATG
The DNA here is from genome assembly GCA_025210575.1 of Schleiferiaceae bacterium. Taxonomy (GTDB): domain Bacteria; phylum Bacteroidota; class Bacteroidia; order Flavobacteriales; family Schleiferiaceae; genus JAOARK01. The sequence continues at coordinate 456 of JAOARK010000332.1, read as the reverse complement.
AACATCGCCTTTAAGGCGATGTTTTAGTTTTTGGTCATTTCCCTGAATAAAGATTCTAGATTTTGTTCTTGCTGAGAGATTTCAAGAACCTTTAGTTGATGTTCAACGGCAAATTCGAAAACAAGCGGTCTTATGTCTTCGCTTCCATTCGTTGTAATCTCAAATTGTCTTCCTATTTGGGTAACGCTTTTGGTGCCTTTTATTTTTCTCAGTAGAGCTGGGTCAGCCTCTTTATCAAATTCAACAATTACTAATGTAGACTTAGCTCGTTTTCCTAATTCTTCCGTTGGGCTATCTAAAACAATCTCTCCTTTATTGATGATGATCACTCGGCTGCACATTTCTTCTACCTCTTGCATTATGTGGGTAGAAAGTAGAACGGTTTTCTCTTTCCCAACTTCTTTAATTAACCCTCTTATCTGTACGAGTTGGTTGGGGTCTAGCCCTGTCGTGGGT
>JAOARK010000331.1 GCA_025210575.1 Schleiferiaceae bacterium | reverse complement strand
CTTCTGGAGTAGCCCACGATCCATAAGGACTTAATGGAAGAATTCTACCGCTATCGTTATCTCCTATCTGTGGCAATTCATGATTTGATTTAGCAACCACTTTTAGAAAATGAAGTGCTTTGTAGGTTATCTCACCAACAGTTTTGGTGCTTTTATGTTTTAAACGTAAAAGACAAGAAGTCCCTAAAATGGCCAACTCAGTACTTAGGGCATGATAATAAGTCGACCCTTCAAAATTACCACCTTCTTGATAAAACTGCTTCTGAAGTTCTGCACTAAACTCTGAAATGATATAAGATTTCTTTTCCTGAAGGTCTTCCCATTTTGGATAATAAACAAGCCCGAAAAGCAAACCAACCAAATTGGCCAGGTAATGATTATTCCCTAAACCATCTTTGCGTTCTAAATGATTAAACACAAATGCTATGTGAGTTTGAATAGCTGCGCTTACTTTTGTGTCAGCATTGCCCATCAAATCAAAACTAACCATGAGATTTATAGCACGAATGGCAACCTCCATTGCGTTCATCCAATGCACCCCTCTTCCTACCGGGTTAGCACTCATAAAATCGTCCAGCAAACGATTCTTTAGAATTTCAGGTCCTTCTTCTTTATTGCTCAAAGCGATCTTCACGAATTGATGCATTCGTGCAAATTCCCATGGAACTTTAACATCCGCACCTTTTGCATTAAGTCCAATACCCAATTGCTCACTAGAAAGTCTTTCTATATCCCAGAAAAATCCAGACTTGACATCTTTCTGCCATTGAATATAGGGTTTGAACTTTTGATCGTTTGTTGGACTTGACCCCAGAAAGCCCATACTGCTAGATCCCACAAACTGATTTTGCCAACCTGATCCTAAAAAGTCGCCATCTGCAGTGAGATATTTTTCAGATAAAAAGGTTAGAATTTGTTGGTCTAGATTGGCAGATAACTTTTGTCTTTCTAGAATATTCTCCAAAGGCGAACTTTGGGATTCTACTTCCAATTTCTTTCGTTTAGCTTTGAATCCTGCCCTTTTGGCTAACCTTGAAAGCATAACCTGAGGTGGTAAGGCCAAAATGTCGCGCCAAATGGCTCTATCTTTCCAGTGAAACTGCACTCAAATAAGGTTGTTAAAATGGTGCTGCAAAATATCACAAAACTACCGCTAGGTTTAGCTTTTCGTCAACAAAATAACTTAAACACAAATATTTTAGGCATTCATTAACACCAACAGCATCATTTTAGTTAGACGAATCCGTTATCTACTATTTTAGCGCAAATTCTTTGGCCTTGGGCGAAATCAAAAAACAAAGTATTCTTTCTACTCTAACGCTAGCCATAGGTGTTTTACTCGGGTTTTATTTAAAACTATTTGCGTTTCCTGCCTACCTAGAACCTAAGGAAATTGCATTGCTAACAGTCCTTCTAGACTTCTCGAATATCATGGCCTCGATAATTCCTTTAGGCAGTCAGCTCATTTTCATGCGCTACTTGCCCAAGTTTGGGATTTACAGTAACGAAGCCAAATACCTCAGGAAACAAGCATTTATACTCACCCTCTTTGGGTTATCCCTATTTACACTGCTTTTCTTTGCCTTCAAGGCCCAGATAATTGGCTATTACCAAGATAACGCACCCTTATTATCAAAATACTTTTTAGTCATCTTACCCCTGGTGGTAGTTCGTGTTAGCAATTCGCTTGCAACTGCATACTCAAAAGGTCAAAAGAAATCAGTATTTCCTGTAATCTCTCAAGATATTTTAGTTCGAGTATTTACCATTGCCGCAATACTGCTTTACAGCCAACATGTGTTAAATTTTGATGGGCTCGTTGCAAGTTATCTAGCCCTCTATTTTGTGACCAGCAGTTTGATTTGGATTAGTGTAAAGAAACTTGGCGGCTGGGATGTTGACTTGAAAGCTAAAGCATTTACAAAAGAAGAAAGGAAAGACATCTTGGTTTACGGTGCCTTCTCAATTTTCACAAATGCTGGTGTGTTAATGATCAGAAGCATAGACAGTATAATGCTAACCACATTAAAGGATCTTGATGCTGCTGGGATTTACGCCATAGCTTTTTTCATTGGTATACTGGTAGAAATCCCAAGACGAGCAATAAGCAACATTTCATTTTCATTTTTATCTGAGGCATTTGCCAATAATAAAATGGATCAAATCAAATCTATTTATCAAAAGTCAGCTTTAAATCAACTTTTAGCAGGTGCGCTTGTTTACCTCTGTATTGTAGCTTCATTGGGCTATTTATTCCAAATTATTCCCAACGGTGAGATTTATGCACCTGCTTCAATGGTTGGAGTGCTAATCGGTATGGCCAAATTGGTTGATGTTTCAAGCGGGGGGAACGGAGAAGTATTAGCGAACTCGCCTTTTTATCGATACAATTTTGCAAGCCTTGCCATCTTAGGTCCTTTAGCGATTGTTACGAATATTATTTTCATTCCAAAACTAGGGTACGTAGGTGCCGCATGGGCAAGCTTACTTTCCATGTTTTTAGTAAACGCCTTTCGCTTTTTTATTATCTACTGGAAATACAAAATGTTACCCATTTCTACGAATTGGATAAAATCACTCGTTATGGTCTTAATCCTATTTGCTGCAAGCACATACATACCAACCCTTGATAACCCTTACCTAGGGGTCATTGTAAATAGCTCGATAATAGGGGGTCTCTTTTTGTTGAGCACCTACTATTTCAAATTGTCTCCCGATTTTGTTGAGCTTGTCAACACTAAAATCCTTCGGAAATAACCATTATTGAATGATGATCTTCCGTGTCAACATGACTTGATTCGCCCCATGTAAGACTTGGTAATAATAAGTGCCGAACCCTCCAAGCGTTGAAATGTCTATATATTCAAATGGATTGATAATGGGTTGATAATAGATGATCTGCCCCAATTGGTTCAATATCCGCATTGACTTTCCATTTAAATTTTGATAGGTCGATCCAAAATCTATGTACAATCTTTCCTTTGTTGGATTGGGATAAAGCAAAATTGAGAACTGTTGATTAGCTGGTAATGACGGATCAGAATTGATAATCAATGAATCTGATACAGCAACAGAATCATAGTATGTAACATTTTGAACAACAAGGTTAGTATCAAACACAGTAATAGAATCATATACACTAACTAAAGTTGATACGGTATCATTCACGATAGTCGTATCAAAAGCTGTCTCTATACAAGGATACTCAAATGCCAAATAGCCAACATCCATTGGCAACAATGTATCTGAGTATACACGCAGCTCATCCATTTCAACATCTACATAGCGTGTACCATTGTTAGATGTGTTTTTCCCAAAAACACCTGGTATTGTACTATACCCTAGAGAATTGGCTGTACCTGAATACACTCCTGTTTCTTCAACTCCATCAATGTACACTTTGAAATTATTGTATGACAGATAAACTACAGCCACATGGTACCATTTATTGGTTTGTAGACTTTTATTAGTTTCTAATGTCTTACGATGTTGTGAGCCTATTCCGTTGCAATCTGCAATTGAGCTTGAAATGCGCCCCAGCGGTGTCAACTGAACCGAAAAGCCGCAATAGGCATTTGGATTATCATCGCTTCTAAAAAGGGATTTATGAAGATTACGAATCGTGTGAATATTGATCCAACAACTTATGGAAATTGGAAAGGTAGGCTTCAAGGCAGATTGATTTGGTAGTTGTACAAAGGAAGTAGTACCGTCAAAATCTGCCGCAGAACTTGGAACAATTCCAATTCTATCAAAAGTGTTATTTACATTGTTATAAGTACCATGATAACCGTTACCACTTGAATCAGCAGCATTACCATCTAATTGCATATAAAGAAGCAGATTATCGGTTTTAATCTGTCCAAATCCGCCTAATGTAAATACACACAATAGAACAAAGAAGGAGAAACGTAGAGATGATTGCATTGTCTTCATTTTACTTCAGGTTATTGGATGATTAATTTTTGAGATAACAACAATTCTCCTTTATCATCCCTTAATTGGATGAAGTAAACTCCGGAACTTTTTATTGAACTTAAATCCACATACTCAAATGGATTTTCAATAGATCGATCATAAACTTTTTGACCTGATGAAGTAAACAATTTGATATTTACATCCTCTAATTTACCATACTCATCACCAAAGTCTAGATACAATTTATCTCTTGTGGGATTAGGATATACTTTGATTTGTACAACTTTACTTTCATCAATACTCAAAGGGTAGTTAATAATCAACGTATTTGCAATGGCAACTGTATCATATTGCGTTACCAATTTCTGTACAACAGTTGTATCGAATACCGAAACTGTATCATACACCGTAATATTGGTGGTTATCGTATCTATTAAAGGAATGGTATCGTAAATGGTCTCATTACAAGGGAGCTGATAAAACATAAAGCCCACATCTCTATCATCTAAAGTATCTGAGTAAATTCTAACATCATCTATTTCTGCATTTATGTAACGTATACCTCCTGAATAAGTGTATTTTCCAATCGTCCCAAATGCTGAGCTGTAGCCCATACTGTTGGCTAACCCGGAATAAGACCCTTGTTGTTTCACTCCATTGTAATAGAGATCTACAGCGTTATATCCGTTGAAAGAAGCTACCACATGAACCCAATCATTAAGTGGTACAGTGGCGTTAATCGGATTTTTAGTTCTTCTAAATTGATGACCCACACCGAGATTATTTCCATAACCGGCTACAATTTCTCCTTGTGGATTAAGGGTCAACCAATACCCCGCATAGCTTGTAGCAATATCATCACTTTTAATAATGTTTTGGTGCACTGATGGATAGCTTGACAAACGAATCCAAAATGAAACAGCAACAGGAAATTGAGGTTTCAGACTTGGATCATTTGGTAGTTTAACATAACTCTGACTTCCGGTTAACTTTATTGCAGAGAGGCTATCTCCAAAGCGATTATCAACAGCTACAATGTTATAAAGTGTACCATGCACCCCAT
>JAOARK010000330.1 GCA_025210575.1 Schleiferiaceae bacterium | reverse complement strand
GGCATCCTTGTTTTCACGAATACCGATCAGAATTATTTGTTTGAAGCATTGAAATGGGAGATCATAGACGCCTATTTAGAGCTACCATTTAGAGATTACAGCAATACTTATTACTCTTTCTTTGAAAGGAAACATCGAATGGATCAGCAGCAAATAGAAACCTGGCGTGACTCGGTGAAAATGAAAAATGATTGGCCCACAGACCTAGAGAATTTCGAAGGAACCTATAGTCATGAAGTGTATGGAACTATTGAATGTGCTAAAAAGGGAATAGCGCTGGAATTGCCATTTCAACATCATCCCAATCTTAAAGCTTCTTTAGAGTACATGGGAAACAATCGCTTTTTATGTACCTATAGTGATGTATTGTTTGGCACCAAAGTTTTCCCTTTCATGGTAGAAGGAGACAATGTTAAGAGCTTTACACTTTCTGTAGCCGATTTTCTAGAGTTTACTACTTACGAATTTGTGAAACAATGATCTTGCGGGTAAACAAAGACATAATACTAAACACAATTAGGTGTAGCTAAATTCGTATTATCTAAACAAGTAGTTCATTTCCAGATTTAGCACCACATCTCCGTCAAGCGTAAATTCTGCCTCCTCAAATTTTGGATGCCCTGTAGGATTATTAGAGGCACACACACCTTCTTTTGGTGGACCGAAGAAGTACATATCAAGCTTTCCATCCTTGTCTTCATCATGTAAAACTAAAATGGCATAATCTCCTTTGGGGATATTTACAAAAGTCAAAGAAACTGAACCTTCTCTAGCCTTTACCGATACTTTTTTAAAATGCTCTCCTTTCAGTTTTAACTTTTGCCCTGCTTTGTAGAGATAACCAATAACCTCTCCATTAGCGTTGAGCAAACCAGACACGTTTACAGTTATACTATGTTGCGCCATCGCAATAAGACCCGAAACGCTAAGAAGAAATGATAGGATACTTTTCATTCGGCAAATAAAAACAAGGTTTTAATGATGCAAAATGACAAACTACCAGATTCTGTAATGCAAAACCTGGGTCCTATGGATTGAGGTTTCGATCTTTTTATGTCAAATCAGGGATTCCTTATGAACTTTTCTTTTTCACTACTTTGTGATTTCTAAATGGAATTTTCAAAGACGCTTCATTGGCCGCAAAATCTTTACAACCCCAACGTGTTAATCTCAAAGAGAGCTTTGCATCACTAAAATTTGTTCCTCGCTTTTTCAAGGAAATTAAGAGAGTAAACCCTACACTCTTTTTCACTAACCTTATTTGCAGGTTAATAAGCGCCTTATTGCCCGTGACCATGCTTTGGATTGGCAAGCTCATTATTGATGAAATCATCTTACAAATCAATATTGAAACTCAAGATTTAACAAGTCTTTGGTTGTACATAGGTTTGGAGTTTGCACTGGCCATTGCTTCAGATTTATTGAACCGACTCACTACCCTTACCGATGCCCTTTTGGGTGATCAATACTCCATTCAATCTTCCGTTAAAATCATTAAAAAAACCTCAGAACTTAGTCTTTCTCAACTTGAAGATTCTGAGTTTTACGATAAGCTTGAACGGGCAAGACAACAAACTACAGGACGTGTGGGACTCATGTCAAATGTGTTAAATCAGGCGCAAGACCTAATCATTATAGCATCGCTAATTACAGGGGTAGTTGTTTTCGAGCCATGGCTAATCGTTCTGCTGGTTGTTTCCATCATACCGACCATTCTCAACGAAATAAAGTTTAGCGGAACAAGCTACTCATTGGCCAGAAGTTGGACACAAGAACGCAGAGAGTTAGACTATCTACGCTATGCTGGCGCCAGTGATGTTACAGCCAAGGAAGTAAAGCTTTTTGGTCTGGCACATTATTTAGCAGATCGTTTTAAGGTGCTCTCAGAGAAGTATTATCTGGCAAGCAAAAAACTGTCTCAACAACGCGCTTTATGGGGTTCTTTCTTTAACATTATTGGAACAAGTGCTTATTACGGTGCTTATGTTCTCATCGTAGTTAGAACTGTCTCAGGAGTGTTGACCATTGGTGATCTCACATTTCTTTCCGGGTCGTTTAATCGCTTACGGGCAAAATTGCAAGGACTTTTTACCCGATTCACAGCAATAACCGAGCGTGCACTCTACCTTCAAGACTATTTCGAGTTTTTGGATTTAGATCCTAGAAAGCAATCTGGAGATAAAGCGCCCATTGAAAACAAAAACCTCCCGCTTCCCAAGGCGATCTCACAAGGCTTTGAATTTCGAAACGTGGGTTTCAAGTATCCGGGTTCAGAAAGCTGGGTGCTAAAGGGCATCAATTTTAAGTTAAATGTGGGCGAGAAATTGGCTTTGGTCGGTGAAAACGGAGCTGGAAAAACCACACTCATAAAATTGCTTTTGCAGTTTTATCTCCCCAATGAAGGAGAAATTCTGTTGGATGGAACACCCATTCAAGACTATGACCCGGCCGCCTATCACGACAGATTTGGTGTCATTTTTCAAGACTTTGTAAAATTCGATTTGACACTCCGCGAAAACATTGCTGTTGGAGAAATAAAAGAACTCAACAACCAAACACGCATTGAAAGTGCGGCAGATAAGAGCTTGGCGCAAGAAGTTATCCGCATAATGGACAAAGGTTACGATCAAAAATTGGGGAGACGCTTTAAACATGGAAAGGACCTATCGGGTGGACAGTGGCAAAAAATTGCTATGGCTCGAGCTTACATGAAAGATGCTGAAGTCTTGATTCTAGACGAACCCACTTCAGCATTGGATGCCCGTGCAGAATCTGAGACCTTTAAACGTTTTATCGCATTAACAAAAGGAAAAACAGCCGTAATCATTTCCCATCGCTTTAGCACAGTTCGTATTGCAGACAGAATTATGGTTTTGAAAGACGGTGGTGTTTTAGAATTTGGGACGCATGACGAATTGATGAAAAACAAAAGCCTCTATTCGGAACTATTCAATCTTCAGGCGGAAGGGTACCAATAAAAAAGGGAGCCAATGGCTCCCTTTCACACTTAACCCAAGTTTTAAATAAAGATGATGTGCGTACCGTCTCCAGCAGCACGTTCGTAGAAATCACCAATGGTTAAAACCCCGTCTAAATATTCTACAAGATCTTCCTCTTTCAATTTAAACATGTCCATCGCTAGTTTACAAGCGTAAATCTTTCCACCACTTAAGTGGATCATTTCCATAAACTCATCTACAGGCGGCATGTCTAAGCGTTCCATTTCCTTTTTCATTTGGCTTGTTACTAACGCTTCCATACCTGGCAAACCACCAATCATTGCTGGAAATGGGAATGATGGGTTACCTACCGTAGGTTGATGCAAGTCTGTCATTTTCTTTTTCGTAATGGCATCTAATCCGAAAAAGGTGAAAAACATTTCGGCTTCTATTCCTTCCATCCGCGCACCATTGGCCATTACCATTGCTGCGTAAGCGCTATCCATTGCAGACTTAGATAATATGAAACAGATCTTTTTTATTTTCTCGTCTTTCTTGACTTGTTTTACTTCTTCTTGTACGGCTTCTAAAGTTGTCATGATTGAAATATTTTAAGTTAAAAACTAATCTTTCTTAAGGCTTATATACAGCCTACAGGTTTCGGGATACCTGCAATTTTTGTGGCTTTCTTCAACGGTCCACCTGGAAACAGAGCATAAAACTCCTTGATGTCTGTAACTCCACTCTTTCCTACTTTTCTAATTGTCAAAGCCACATCGTTTTTGTGTTGATCTTGCAAATATTTAAGAACCGTCCAGTGGCGTTCGCCTAGATCTCCTACTTCTTCTTGGTTTGCAATCTCTTTGGCAATCTCTTCATTCCATTCTTGAAAATCCGTGAGATACCCTTCTTCGTTAACGTTTATTTCTTTTCCTGCGATTAAAGTTTTCATGACGTATCGTTTTAAGTGTTAATGTTCAAATTTTATCCTGCTATTTTCTTACCGGCAGTCTTCATATTTCGGCTCACCATTGGGATGGGGATTCCTTTCAATAACATATTCCAGTAAATCCAGCGGAATGCCAATTTTCCCCAGTGGTTCATTTTAGATTCTTTTAAAAGTCTAAGAGGACCAACACCAGCAATCGGAAATGTACCTTCTACAGGTTCTTGAGTATAGTTGAAGTCAATAAGCATTGCCTTATTGTTACCTGTTTCTATAAAACAGTTGCTGTGGCCATCAAACTCTTCTTTCAATTGCTCTCCAGCGATGAATCTCATGATATTATCTGTTAACGTCTCAGCTTCAAAGTGAGCTACGCTTCCTGCTTTACTTGCGGGTACATCGGTTGCATCACCAATCACAAACACATTTTCATGATTTTTACTTTGTAAAGTATGCTTGTGTGTTGGAACAAAGTTCAGATCGTCTCCTATACCAGAGCGAAGAATTACATCGTCTCCCATATTGGTAGGAACGGTGACTAAAACATCGTAATCCACTTCAATACCATCATAAGAAACAATCTTCTTACCGTCATTATCCACCTCCATAATATTGAAGTCGGGAACTATATTAATGTTCTTTTCTTCTAAGAGATATCCTAATTTTTGAGAAGATGTAGGTTTTGTAAATGCACCGCTTAATGGAGTCACGTATGTGATATCCACTTTCTCGCGCATATTTTTTTCTTTAAAGAAACTATCTGCCAAGAAGCTGAATTCTAATGGCGCAACCGGACATTTTATAGGCATTTCGGTAATGTGAACGACCATTTTACCTCCTTGCCATTTTCTTAAGAAATTGCGAAGGTTAACCGCACCTTTAAAGGTGTAAAAGTCAAACACATCCTTGTGCCAGCCACTTCCTTTCATACCCTCGATTTCTTCTGGGGCAATTCTAGAACCTGTGGCAACGATCAACACATCGTAAGGCATAGAACCTTCTTCAAATACGATCTGGTTGTTTTCAGGTTCAATCTTTTCAACCTTTTTATTGATGTACTCTACACCTTTAGGAATAAGATGATCAATGGGCTTAACCACATCTTTTTCGGTATATGTATCAAAAGGTAAGAACAAGAAACCAGGTTGGTAATAATGTTCTTTTTGTTGGTCTAAAATGGTAAGCTTCCATTCTTTGTGAGAAAGCTTTTTTGTCAAGTGGCTTGCCATCATCGTTCCTGCAGAGCCAGCACCAAGTATTACTAAATTTTTCATCATCCTGGGTTTTGTGTGTAACTTCCTTAAAATCAACAGTACAAAGTTACGGAGGGCCTATTGGGCTTATGTGATTCCAATCACTAAGTGAAACTTCTAATCGTTTGATTTAGTGAAACTTAGCGTTTTACATGACAAAAGTCATGAGTTGAGATCGCACGTTTTCAATGAGCCAAGAATGTAATTTCAAAAATCAAAGCGCACTGCGTTAAACCACTTATTTTCGCAACTGGATTACGACCGATTCTATGTTATTCAACTCATTAGATTTTGCTCTTTTTCTTCCTTTGGTATTCTTACTCTACTGGTATGGGTTTCAAAAGAATCTAAAAGCACAAAATGGCTTGCTACTTGTTGCCAGTTACATTTTTTATGGATGGTGGGATTGGCGGTTTTTATCTTTGATTGCCTTTAGTTCTGCCGTTGATTATTTTGTTGGGCTCAAGCTTGGTGCAACAAAAAACAAGAAAAATCGCAAAGCTTTATTGGCTTTGAGTATTATGGTCAATCTCGGGTTTCTTGGGTTTTTCAAATACTATAATTTCTTCCTTGAAAGTTTTATAGATGCATTTACCTTTTTCGGAGCTCCAATTCAAGCCAATGGGCTTAACATCATTCTTCCGGTTGGAATTAGTTTTTATACTTTCCAAACACTGAGTTATTCCATTGATGTTTACAAAAGAAAGCTTGAACCTTCCTCAGATCCTATCGCATTTTTTGCTTTTGTAAGTTTCTTTCCTCAATTGGTTGCAGGCCCAATAGAACGTGCCACTAATTTGTTACCACAGTTTTCAGAGAGAAGAAAATTCAACTATGCCAGCGCTATTGATGGGTTGCGACAAATGCTCTGGGGTTTCTTTAAAAAACTGGTTATAGCAGACAATTGTGCCACGTATGTAAATGAAGTATTTGCGCAGAGCGAAACGGCCAATGGGAGTACATTAGCAGTGGCAGCCATATTTTTTGCCTTTCAGATTTATGGCGACTTTTCTGGGTATTCAGACATCGCAATTGGCACTTCGCGCTTATTAGGATTTAATTTAATGAAGAACTTTGCATTTCCATATTTCTCTAGAGACATTGCTGAATTCTGGAGAAGATGGCATATCTCCCTTTCCACTTGGTTTAGAGATTATGTTTATATCCCCTTGGGAGGAAGTAGAGTAAATAAACCAAAGGCTATTCGCAATGTATTCGTAATTTTCATTGTAAGCGGATTTTGGCATGGCGCAAACTGGACCTTCATAATATGGGGTTTGTTGAATGCAATCTACTTTTTACCAAACATGCTTCTGAATAAAAATAGACAGCACCTTGGAATAATCGATCAGGGAAAAACATGGACGAGCACCAAGAACATTCTCCAAATCGTTAAGACCTTTTCCCTAACCACCTTTGCTTGGATCTTTTTTAGAGCGGAGTCTATAACTCATGCTTTTGAAATCATTTCGACCATTTTGTCTCCATCCCTTTTCACAGAACCTTACATTAAAAAGGCCTTTATGATTTTTGTTATCCTCTTCTTCATTTCCATAGAATGGCTAGAAAGAGATAGTGAATATGCCTTGGAAAAATTTGGTTTAAAATGGCCAAAATGGATGCGATGGTCGTTCTATATTTTACTCATAGTTATGATGTACGCACTGATGACAGAACCGCAAGAATTTATCTACTTCCAGTTTTAGAATATGAGACAACTACTGACAAAAACAAGTTTATTTTTATTGCTGGCAGGGGCGTCATTAATGATGTATTTCTTCATTGTAGATTATGCTGAAAACAAGACTGCCAACAACGGAATATTTGTTTTTGGAGATTCTCAAACTTATCAAGGTTTAGATCTAAATACACTTCACACAGAATTTGATCTACCTATTTATTCTGCCGCACGCCATGGTGCAGGTGTTTACGATTTTCTTGTTTTCACCAAATACGTTCCAGACAATGCAAAAGTGATAGTAGGTTTTTCTAAATCGATGTTATTGAGAGAAAAAGAAAAAGATTTTAATCAATTGGGACTTTCCGCTTCTGCGCTCATTGATTTAAAAAAGAACGGATATTCAATTGCAGAAATCAGAGAAATAGCACACAACAACTTACTTCCTAAAAAGGTCTTCAGATCATCTCACAACTTATATCCAAACAACACATTTGAACAGGACTCACTCATTCAAAAAATAAAAAAGTCGTACACAAAACTATTCTCAGAAACACCAGATTATCTGAACGATAAAATGGCATTGTTAGAAACAGCTATGCTGAATCTAAAAAATAAAAATTGCACTGTTGTAATCATCGGCTTTCCTTATCATGAAGAATTGGTTGAAATAGAATCATCTTCAAAAGTTGGAAGATTTTTGAATCAATTTGAAGACGGATGTATTGCAGAGTATTTGGATAATAATACAGATACACTTTGGCTAAATGATAACGTCCAGAACATGTATGACATGACCCATCTAAACACTCAAGCCGCTCAAAATGCAAGCTCTAAGATTGTCTCAACCGGTTTTGAAAAGAACATCTACATTTCGATTAACGGAGGTATTGCCCATTGATCCACTCTTCATCCTTTTATAAAAATTCATTTTGTTCAGCTCGAATTCTGCCTCTGTTGAGCGCACAGCTCTATAGGTGAGCTGCAAGGTTTTTTGCTTAGGCTACATTGCCTTTCATTTTGCCTTGATGCAAAACGAAACAAAAAATCAAGGCTTACAAATCTTCAGGAACCTGCTTTTTGTGATGC
>JAOARK010000329.1 GCA_025210575.1 Schleiferiaceae bacterium | reverse complement strand
GTATCAATGTAGAGTTGACGATCAGATTGAGAAAAAGAGAAAAGAGAAATTAAAGTACAGAAAAGAAGAAGCTTAGATTTTATCCTCGTATTCAATGTTGTAGTTTTTGTTTTTTAGTTTTTTGTTCATTCCGGCAATTCCCTGCAATCCTCCCGTGTGTAGTGTTAACAATTTTGTTCCATTTTTAAAATGGCCCTTACGGATCATTTCATCAAGACCAAACATCATTTTTGCGGTGTACACCGGATCTAGCGGAATCCCCGTTTCTTTCCAAAACGCATTCATAAAACGCACCAAAGGCTCTTTCATTTTGGCAAAGCCACCAAAATGATAGTCTTCAATCAGCTTCCAATTTTGCGTTGGGCTAAAAGTAGAAAGCTGCTTTGGGGTAGATTTTAACTCTTCAAGAAAGTTATTGACATGAGCACGTAGATAGCCTCCGCCCTTTAAAGCTGGAAATCCTAGAACCTCAGCAGTTGCTCCTGCAGAAGCCACAATACCTGAGAAGGTCGTGGAAGTACCTAACGGACAAGCAATCACGTCAAAATCAAGCTGAACTTCAGTCAAGATTTCCATACAACCCAATACGCCATTTCTGTTCGCCCCTCCTTCTGGAACAATTAAGTAACCAGGATATTGAGCCTGGAGTTGTTCTAAGAAACCCTCTAATTCTTTCCGAGCATACTCTTCTCTGGAAATAGGCACCAATTGCATGCCATCCTTTAAAGCCTTTGTTAAAGTCGGATTGGCCCTATCAGCCTCCTCCCCTCTTATGATGCCAATGGTAGAAATACCATGAACTCTACCTGCATGTGCAGTAGCAGCAATGTGATTGGAAAATGCACCCCCGAAAGTCAACAGCCCATCGTACTTTTTATCTCGTACTTCTTTTACGCTATACTTCAGTTTACGCCATTTGTTTCCACTGATAACATGATGAATCTGGTCATCTCTTTTCATCCACACTTCTATACCATGGTCTAGAGCCACAGACCATTCAATTTTTTCAAGCGGAGAAGGAAGGTTGAACATACTTAACATTGAATTTCAGGATACTGACAAAATTCGAGTATTACACTAATTATCAATACGCGAATTGGCACTTTTATTTTTTATCGTGATTGCTATTTTCGAGACGTTTCCGGAGAACAACTATACCTCAACGGGTTAGATATTCAGGACATAAATGAATTGACTTTGCTGAACCCAGAAGAATTATTCTATTTCACTCTCACATTGCTTCTGCTTTGGGCCTTTCCTCTATTTACTTGGATAAAGAAAGATGTGAAACCTCTGATTTATAATTTCTTCATCCAAATTATTTATTCTGTATTCTTTTTTTGGATGATGAAACAACATGGAAAAAATGGTTCAAGTTTACTTTGGCTCTTCTATGGATGGGCCATTACAATCATCCATTTAGTTGGGCTCAATTTTTGGACATTGATGAGATCTCAAAAAAACAAACAACAAAACAAATGAGTAATCTATTCTTTACATCAGACCATCATTTTGGACACTCAAACATCATCAAGTTTTGTGACCGTCCTTTTAACGATGTGGAAGAAATGAATGAGGTGATGATTGAAAATTGGAACAAAAAAATTGGCCCCAATGATGATGTATACCATCTAGGGGATTTTGCTATGACCAAAGACCGGCAATTGGTTTCTGATATTCTAGATCGATTAAATGGAAATATCCATCTTATTGTCGGCAATCATGAAGGTTCTGCATTAAATCATCAAAAGAAGTTCAAGTGGATTAAGGATTACTATGAACTTAAGGTAAAAGACCCTGATTGTAAAAATGGAGTTCAACGCATCATTTTATTCCATTATGCCATGCGTGTTTGGCGAAGCGATTTTAGAGGAACCTGGCAATTATATGGTCACAGTCATGGTAGCCTTCCTGACAAAGAGAATAAACTTGCTTTTGATATTGGCGTAGATTGCCATGATTTCTATCCCCTTTCTTATGAAGAAGTGAAAGCCATTATGCAAACTAAAAAATGGTCTCCTCCCTTTGCCGAAGAGAGAAGCAACATATAGCGAAAGACCTGATTACAAATGCATTAACTGTAAAAACATAATACTCAGTTAAAGTTTTCTATCTTGTAAACATTAACCTTGAGCACCCTTTTCCACCTTTGATAGGTAAATACCTTTTCATTAATGATTACGGTTGCTCTGTGGTTACATGAGAATCGTAATAACCTAATACAAAACCAAAATGAAACAATTAGAAAACAAAGTAGCCGTAATAACCGGTGGCGCTGGTGGAATTGGAATGGCCACGGCTAAGCTATTTTTAGAAGAGGGCGCCAAAGTATTTTTAGTAGAACACAATGAGGAAGATCTGAAAAGAGCAGCTGCAGAATTGAACAGTGATAACGTGGCGCATTGCACTGCAGATGTATCTAATGAAGAAGACACCAAACGCTATGTTGCTGAAGCGGTAAAGACCTTTGGTAAAATTGATGTCTACTTCAACAATGCAGGAGTAGAAGGAGTTTTGGCTCCTGGAACAGATTACCCTACCGATGCTTTCGATAAAGTTATTGCCGTAAATCTGAGAGGAGTATTCCTTGGAAATAAACATGTGGCTCCTCAAATGAATGACGGTGGTAGTATTATCATTTCATCGTCTGCCGCTGGACTTACGGGCACCCCAGGCCTAATGGCTTATGTGGCTTCAAAACACGGTGTAATCGGCTTGATGCGAACTTTAGCCAAAGAATTGGCTCCACGAGGAATTAGAGTGAATACAATCAACCCCGCACCAGTAGACAACCGTATGATGCGCTCTATTGAATCTATGGCTGCTGGCGGTGGAGATACGGCTCCTGTAAAACAAGCTTTTGAAGCGATGATACCAATGGGTAGATAT
The DNA here is from genome assembly GCA_025210575.1 of Schleiferiaceae bacterium. Taxonomy (GTDB): domain Bacteria; phylum Bacteroidota; class Bacteroidia; order Flavobacteriales; family Schleiferiaceae; genus JAOARK01. The sequence continues at coordinate 4,640 of JAOARK010000329.1, read as the reverse complement.
GCCACTTCTTTAGAGATAGCCCAATCGGTACTCTTTTTGGCAAGTGATAACAGCAAATATGTAACGGGCACCACCAACCCAATAGATGGTGGAATGACCGCTTAACATATTAAGTTCAAATTATACTCATGCCTCACTTTTAAGTGGGGCATTTTTATTGCCAACTATTAAGTAAGCACATATCTGTATCTTTAAAGGACAAACTAAAATCGATACGCATGGCCCATTCCGATTTTCTGGTTACCGCCAAACAGCTTCAACAAAAACTAAACGATTCAAATATTGTGATCATCGATTGCCATTGGGATGAAAATGCCTACATCCGTGCACATATTCCTGGAGCTTTAAAGAGACCAGGTCATCCATATATAAAATCACAAGAAGATGGAATACCAAATAAATTCTTACCCAAACCAGATGAGTTTCTGGACCTTCTAAACAGTATGGGGATTACCAATGAAACCGAAGTTATTTGTTATGATGAATGGCACAATCATTTTGCTACACGCATGTGGTGGGTAATGCACTATTATGGTCATAAGAATGTCAAGCTCTTAGATGGTGGATGGCAAGCTTGGGTTGCAGAAGGCTTGCCCATTTCTTTCCAATCCGAAAACCCTCAAGTAACCGAAGAAAAGTTTAGGATCAACGAAAATCAAAGCTTCAACGCTCAATTAAAAGAGATACTTGCTAATTATAAATCTGAAGATTGGCAAATATTAGACGTACGTTCTGATGCAGAATTCAAAGGTGAAGTTTTGAGTGGAAATAAAAGGGGTGGTCACATCCCTAATGCTATTCATTTAGAATGGAAAAGACTCCTCTCTCCCTCTACCAAGTATGAAGGAGTAAGTTACTTCAAATCAGAAGTAGAAATGAAAGCGCTATTTGATGAAGCAGGTATAAAAAAGGACAAAACCATCGCAGTCCATTGTCAGGCCGGAGTTAGAGCAAGCTTTAGTGCTTTTTGCTTAGAAATGTTGGGCTACCCCAATGTAAAACTCTATGACGGTTCTATGGGGGAATGGGCTAACGAAAAAGACACCCCATTAGAGAAATAACCTTTAGCGAACGAACCAGGCACGTGTAATGAGACCTTCTTTTACTTCGTAAATAGCAACGATCTTGAACTCCTGATTTCTTCCAGTGATCCACTCATGGTCAAACACAAAATCACCTTGAACCATTCGGCCAACCAAGGTAGATTTGTTCTGAGGGTTCTCTTTGAACATTTTTCCATAACGCTTCTTAATGTCCTTACGCCCTTTAATGGAGGGTTCCTCATCACCAATATTCATAAAGATCTCAGCATCATTAGCAAACAAATCACTAAAGGCATTAATATCCTGTTCGTTATAGGCATCCAGCTGTTTTTGAACAACTACAATTGGCGAATCGCTTTGAGCAAATGAAATACCGCAAACAGAAAAAAGAAAACAAAAAGAAAACAGAAGTTTCATCAAAAGGATAATTAGAGGTTCATCTCAAATGTAAAGGTTCATTACCAATCCAAAGAACATTGCACTACTAAATCTTTAACTCATTGATATCCAATCTTTAATTAAATTCATAGCTACTAAATTGAATGTCACATGGAAATCCAAAATAAAGGAACCATTATGCAAATGGTAAGATTACGTACTAAACTTTCGATGGAAGAGCTATTAAAAATAGCGAATGAACGTGCACCCAAATTTAGAGCGTTACCAGGTCTAATTCAGAAATATTATGTAAATCTTCCAGAACCTGACATGTACGCTGGTGTATACATCTGGGACACGAAATCCTCACTATTAGAATTTAAAGAATCTGAATTGGCTGCAACTATCGCTAAATCTTATGAAGCACTAGAAGCACCACATGTAGAAATAGGTGACATTTTATTTGCGCTACGGGCATAAAGGGAGAACTAAAGCCCCCATTCATCTAATAAATCTGGATTGAGATAAAGTTGAGAATACACTTCCAACTCATTGGGATTAAATAACGAAAAACCTTCCATCCTTAAAGGGAAGAATACATCCTCATCCAAATCGCGGATACCAAAACGTTTTTGTTTATCCTGCCAAAGGATAGCTCCGCTTTTATATTCAGTCTCATCTTCGGCTTTATAATAGACAATATCCCACTCATAAATATGTTTGCGATTCTTGTCTACCAAGCCAACCCATTCATCTACTTCTGTGTAGATTATTTCACGACCTGTCCACCAAAACCCATCTTTAGAATAAAAGCGTGCGCCACCATAAACCTCACGGGCATAACCTAAAAGCTTGTCTCCATTCCGCAACCTATAACGTTTTTCCTTAGGGTCAAGAAATGAAGACAAGCTCATTGTCTAAGTAGTATTTAGAATTGTTTATTTCTTAAATGCCGCAATACCTGATTTTAACCAGTCTTTGTAGGCTTTAATATCAAGATCAAATGCTCTTGTACTGATTAAAGGGGTCAAATCATCATGGCCAACAACTACGTAAAACGGTTGTGCATTGGCATTAAAATTAACCGCTTGGAATTCGCTCCATTTATTACCTGTAGTTTTGATCTTCTTACCCGTATGCTCTGAGATGCGTTGTTCTTCTTTCGGAAGTTTATCACGATCATCCACATACAAAGAGATCAATACATATTCTTCATTAATGATCTTGTGCACTGCTGGGTCTGTCCAAACATTTTCTTCCATCTTACGACAGTTTACACAACCCCAACCTGTGAAGTCGATCAATATCGGCTTATTCACCTTCTTGGCATACCTCAATCCCTCATCAAAGTCGTTGAAGCAATTCATACCATGAGGACAGCTCTCTCCAAATTCGAATCCTTCGGCATCTGGATTGACGGTGATGTGCATTCCTCCGCCACCGTTAAAGGCGCCACCTGGAGATTCTGAATAAAATTCTGGAGGTGGGAAACCTGAGATTAATTTTACTGGAGCTCCCCAAATTCCTGGTAGCATATAGAATCCTAAAATGGTAAACAAGGTTGCAAACAACAAGCGTGGTACACTTACGCGCTCTTGTTTACTATCTAAAGGCATAATGAAAACACCCAATAAGTAAAGCACGAGTAAGAAACAAATACCTACCCATATTGCGATAAACATTTCGCGCTCTAACCAATGTGTCTTCCAAATAAGATCTGCAGCTGAAAGGAACTTGAATGCGAATGCTAATTCTAAGAAACCTAAAACAACTTTTACGGTATTTAGCCAACCACCAGACTTGGGTAAAGAATTTAACCATCCAGGGAAAATTGCAAACAAGGTAAATGGTATTGCCAGGGCTAATGAGAATCCAAACATACCCACTGCTGGTCCTGCAAAGTTTCCTTGTGTTCCTGCCTCAACTAATAGTGTACCGATAATTGGACCTGTACATGAGAAAGAAACTAAAGACAATGTAAATGCCATGAAGAAGATTCCAATCAATCCTCCTTTATTAGATGCCTCGTCCGCTTTGTTAACCCAAGAACTTGGTAAGGTGATTTCAAACGCACCAAAAAACGAAATAGCGAAAATCACGAACAACACAAAGAAAGAGAAGTTCATCCAAGGGTTGGTTGAAAAGGCATTCAGCGCATCTGCTCCAAAAGCAATAGATACTGTCAACCCTAAAAGCACATAAATTGAAATAATAGAAACACCGTAAATTATAGCCTTTCTAATCCCCTCTGCCTTGGTCTTACTTTGCTTTGTAAAGAAACTTACTGTTAATGGAATCATTGGGAAAATACAAGGCATGATCAATGCCACAATACCTCCTAAAAACCCTTCAATAAAAATGGTTAAAGACATGTTCATTGTGCGTCCATCTTTGTCCAATTTGGCAGGAGCCATTTCAGCACCAGCATCTACGTTGGCAGCGTCTCCTATAGTGAATGAAAAGTCTTTGTATTCAGGTGGCATGCACATCTCATCATTACAAACCATCCATTCTATTTCTCCCTTGATCACAAAATCTTCTCCAGGCTTCACTTTTACTGTTTGCCAGTAATGTGCTTTGTTAGAGAAGAAAGCTAATTCAGCTTCAAAATTCGGATCGTATTCTACGTGGGGCTCCGTTTCTTTAACTCCGCCCACAAACTCAAACTGATCTAATGTATCTAAATAAAAAGCCGTAGGATAAGGCCCCACCGAAGGATCAATAGCTGAAGAATATAAATGCCATCCCTCTCCAATTTCAGCATAGAAATTCAGTTTGTATTCTACATCGGAAATCTTCTCTGCTTCCCATTTCCACTTAACTGGATTGGCCACAATTCCCGTTCCATCATTTTCATTTGATGATGTTTCAACATCGGCAGAACCTACAGCCGCGTCTACGGTAGTTGAACCGGCATCTGGCGCATCTATTGAGAAACTAAAATCTTTATATTCTGGTGGCATGCACATTTCATCGTTGCAAACCATCCATTCTATTTCTCCCTTTAGGGTAAAATCCTTACCTGGGTTTACCTTAACAACTTGCCAGTACTTTGCCTTGTTAGAAAAGAAAGCTAGCTCGGCCTCAAAATTAGGATCGTACTCTACATGAGGTTCATCTTCTTGTATCTTTCCTTTAAATGAAAAATTAGGAACCGTGTCGTAATAAAATGCCGTAGGGTATGGTCCAGCTGATGGGTCAATATGCGCTGAATACAGG
>JAOARK010000328.1 GCA_025210575.1 Schleiferiaceae bacterium | reverse complement strand
TCACATTAGTGAATAAAATTACAAGCCATCTCGAAGATTCGGGATGGCTTTTTTGTTTCTTTGAAAGAACACATTGTTAAAGAATGAATCCCAATTTAGATCCAAGCTCTGAAAGGTTTACACCAGAAGAGGTAGACATTGAAAGAAGGTTAAGACCTTTAAGTTTTGACGATTTTGCTGGACAGGATAAGGTGTTGGAAAACCTGAAAGTTTTTGTGCAAGCGGCTAAGAATAGAGGTGAAGCTTTAGATCATGTGTTGCTTCATGGACCTCCGGGATTGGGGAAGACAACCTTATCTCACATATTGGCGAATGAGCTTAACGTGGGCATTAAGGTGACTTCTGGACCCGTTTTGGATAAGCCTGGTGATTTGGCTGGTTTGCTTACGAATCTTGAAGAAAATGATGTGTTATTCATTGATGAGATTCATCGTTTGTCACCCATCATTGAGGAATACTTGTATTCGGCTATGGAAGACTTCAAGATCGATATCATGATCGATAGTGGACCTAGCGCACGTTCGGTACAAATCAATTTAAACCCATTTACATTGGTGGGGGCAACAACGCGTTCTGGGCTGTTAACATCGCCCTTAAGAGCACGTTTTGGGATCAATAGTCGATTGGAGTACTACTCAACAGAATTGTTATCTACCATTATAGAACGAAGTGCAGATATATTGGATGTACCTATTCATGAAAATGCCTCTATTGAAATTGCTAGAAGAAGTAGAGGCACACCAAGAATTGCGAATGCATTGTTGCGTAGAGTAAGAGATTTTGCCCAAGTAAAAGGTTCTGGAACCATTGACATTGAGATCAGCAAATTTGGTTTAAATGCCTTGGACGTAGATGAACACGGGTTGGACGAAATGGATAATAAGATCTTGATGACCATCATCGATAAATTTGCCGGTGGTCCTGTGGGATTGAATACCTTGGCTACTGCCGTTTCAGAAGAGAGTGATACCATAGAAGAGGTATATGAACCTTACTTAATTAAAGAAGGGTATTTAATGCGTACGCCAAGAGGTAGAATTGTAACTGATAAAAGTTATAAGCATTTAGGAATTAAACGCAATCAAGGTAACCAGCACGGCTTGTTTTGACGAATAAAGAGAATTATAGTGCAATGATTAAAACCGAGGCCCAACGCCTTGGTTTTTTGTCTTGTGGTATTTCTAAAGCCGGGTTTTTAGAAGAAGAAGCTCCAAGGTTAGAGCAGTGGTTAAACAATGGTTTTCATGGAACCATGAGTTACATGGAGAATCACTTTGACAAACGACTCGATCCCACAAAACTGGTGGAAGGAAGTAAAAGCGTTATTTCAGTTTTACTCAATTATTTTCCAGAAGAGGAGTTGGGAGATGGTAATCAGCGTAAGATTTCTAAATATGCTTATGGAGAGGATTACCATTATGTACTCAAAGATAAATTGCGTGAGCTCACCCATTTTATTCAAGAAAATATTGGCGAAGTTTCGGGTAGAGCATTTGTAGATTCTGCTCCTGTTCTAGACCGTGTATGGGCTAAGAAAGCTGGATTAGGTTGGATTGGTAAACACAGCTTACTCTTATCTAAAAAGGCAGGTTCATTTTATTTTATCGGAGAATTGATTCTTGACCTTGAATTAGAACCCGATGGACCTACCACCGATCATTGTGGTCAATGTACTGCTTGTATGGATGCTTGTCCAACTGAGGCTATTATACAGCCTTATGTTGTTAATAGTAATAAGTGCATCTCTTACTTAACAATTGAACTTAAAGATGCAATACCAAGTTCATTTAAAGGCCAAACAGAAGACTGGGCTTTTGGTTGTGATGTTTGTCAAGATGTTTGCCCCTGGAATCGCTTTTCAAAACCCCATCAAGAACCACGTTTTAGGCCTTCTGAGGAGCTTAAAGAGTTAGTAGAAAGTGATTGGATGGAATTGACTCAAGATGTCTTTAAAAAGGTTTTTAAGTCTTCTGCTGTAAAGCGGACCAAATTCACAGGATTGAATAGAAACCTGGAATTCTTGAAATAAAAAAAGGCGCACTAGGCGCCTTTTTTTAATGCATATAAAATTATTTTAAGTTGGCTTTCACAACTTGTATTATTTCTTGAGTTGTAGCATCGTACACATAAATCACCAAATGGCAATTATCTGGCACAGAAACATCTCTTAGTTTACCATTGGTGTTGTAAGTAATGGTGTCACCAATTGCAGCTCCAGAAAAATCTACATCCTCACCAAATACTGTATTTGTAGAATTTCTTAATACGTGATTATGCTCGTATGTTAAATCGGTATTTGCCCCGTCTTTTTGAGCAGAAATGATCTTGTCTTCGGTTACAAGAACCACAATTTTCGTGCTGATGCTACTTATGTCCTTCAAGTGAATTAAGTCCACTTCCACAGAAAAAGTACTGTCGCTAGAATTATAGTTAACAGAAGGTTGAATGTCCACCGAAGCTTCTTCCGTCAAAAACGCGGAAGCTTTGTTAATCCAATCTGGATAATTGATTAAATGAGCTGTTGGGTAGTCTATTCGGTTAACCATTCCAATTGGGAAACTACTTGGAGAAAAAAGATTTTCCAAATCCGATCCTTCTGGAGTGCGATAGTCAGCTTCGTATGGAGAAGCTGATGGTGTTGAGAAAAAACCAGCATGAATTCCGATTGCAACAACTCTTCCTTCAAATTGTTGCAGGCTTTCCATAAGTTTTATTTCATCAGACGCTTTTGGGCAGTTGTTGCACTTATGGCCAGTAAAGTCATCAATAAGAATGTTACGCATAACTTTATTGGTGTCACCTGGTTCTGGTGGTTCACCACTTTGCCAAGGTTCGGAAATGTAATCACAAGAAGTTGCGATTAATGAAATGGCAAATAGCGCCAGAATATTTTTTAGTAAACTTTTCATGCCTTAGAAATTACTTGTAATTGACATTTGTAATCCATTGGATGCAGGTACAAATCTACAAACTCCTCCAACACAGAAGATACCGCTAGGTTGTCTTCCATAACCCAATTGTACTCGGGTAGGTCCATT
>JAOARK010000327.1 GCA_025210575.1 Schleiferiaceae bacterium | reverse complement strand
CTACTTAGGTTTTCTGAACAAAAGATCAATTCATCTATTTTAAATACTTCGATCTTCTCTTTTATACTCTCAAGATTGTTCAATTCTTGAGGGGTTAAGATATCTGTAAATCCAGGTCGTGCTCCTGTGGTTGTAATAATTGAAAGTACGCGCTCGGTTTCTTCTTTTTCTCCTACCAATAGAACGCGTTTATTGAGACTTTCATCGCTAAAGAAGTTAATCTTGAATAAACGTTGTAATACAAAACGATAAAGAGGAAGAATGATAAGCGCCCATCCTGCTCCTAAAAGAATAATAGCTCGAGAAAAACGATATTCTTCAGGTAGCAATCCATAGAGAGCCAAGATTGCAACGGTGCCAATAAAAACTCCGTATATAATGTTTTTTGCTTTAGTCGGTTTGGTATAACCATTTGCCAGATAGACCATGACCAACCATAGGGCAATGTAAGAGGGGAAAGCAATTTGAACTAAGTCAGGTTGATATTCACCACCCCTTATGAAACGATGATTATGCTCCCAATATTCTTTGATATAATAAAGCCCACCATATAATATACCGATGTCTAGCAGCGGTACTATGGCCGCTTTAATGAAGCGCTGAAAAATTGCAACAAAAGCGCGCAAGTAAATCGCTGCATTGATGAAAAAACTAAAGAGTTGTGCATTGTTCTGCGAAAAGTGTTTTTTCGCGAAAATGACCATGGCTTTGTAAAAAATGTAAACGTAGTTTAGGCTACCCTTTTTTGTGCTTTCACCTTTGTAATGAATGATTTGCGTATCGGCAAAATAGTAGTTTTTGTATCCTGCTTTAATGATGCGGTACGATAGATCAATGTCTTCACCATACATGAAAAAGGTCTCATCAAGCAAACCACTTTTGTCAAGTGCACTTTTACGCATAAGCATAAACGCACCAGCCAATATTTCTACCTCATTCGTTTCATTTTCCGACAAATGGCCTAAATAATATCTCGCGAATAGCTTCGATTTTGGAAAGAACTTTGTCAGCCCTGTCATCTTACAAAAGCTAACCCAAGGAGTTGGAATTCCTCGTTTAGATTCGGGAAGAAAATTCCCTCTACCGTCAATCATTTTTACTCCGAGTGCACCTGCATCTGGATGTTCATCCATAAAGGCAACCGTCTTTTCAAAAGTGTTCTCTTCTACAACGGTATCGGGGTTAAGCAACAAAACATATTCACCTCGGCTTTGCTTTATTGCTTGATTATTGGCAACACTAAATCCAACATTTTTTTTGTTGCAGATTGAAATGGCCTCCGGATACTTTTGAGCCACCATTTCCATGGAATCGTCTACCGAATTATTGTCAACAACAAATACTTCAGCATCTATGTTCTTTATTGCATTGAACACGGAATTAAGGCACTGGTCTAAAAAGTGCTTAACGTTGTAGTTGACTATGATTACCGATAGTTTCATTCCCTAAGGTGCTAACAGTTCACCAAGTTCAGTGGTTAACGTAGAATTGTTTTTACGATTGTTTACAATTTCTTGTTCGGGCAAATAAAGCAATTCATATCCATTTTCTTGATACTCCAATATTTCTTCATCAGAAAGGAAATAATGAATCTTTACATTCTCTGGCCAATCGAGGTTATTGTCTTTAACGGTAATGTCGATCATGGCGTACCACCAGCCACAAATAACAACAGTGGGTTTCTCAATTTTTCTAAGCGCATTTTGAAATCGGTCGGTGGCCTTGATCTTGTTTTCTCTTTTACTCAACTCTAAAAAATATAATCCCCTTTCAAAGGATAAGAAGATCTCTTGCCCCGATATGGTTTTCTTTAAATCATGTGCTTTTGCTGATGATCCACGCAAGGGGTCACTAATGTTTATTCCCAAAAAGATAAGTGATAGACCCATTATTACTGCAGACCATTTAGATACTTTTTCCGATGCTAAAGAAAAAATCAGCAATAACAGAAATGGAATAACAGGGATAAAAAATGCGGATTTCTCAGGTAGTCGTAAATAAATTAAACTGTACATCACAATTGGCATTAGCCAAACAATGTGCCTCCAACGGAGTTGCTTTAGATAGAATTTAAAGCGTATCACAAAAAAGATAGACAGTCCAAATAGTGCTATGGTTCCTAATAATCCCCATACTCCAAAAGTACCTTTGTAAATGGCTTTAGCCAAAGGTGGGTAAGGCAGGCTATAAGTGCTGAAAAAATAGATGCCGTAAGTGTTGTATACAATGGAGTAGGCTAAAGCTGTGAACATCGCAAAAGTGAAAAGAAGTACCAGAGACTCTTTAAACTTGAATTTATCGGGGCGGTAACCATTCAATGCAGCAAGCATTGGGAATAACATCAATATCCAAGTTATTCTAGTTCCTGTTGCCATGGCCAACAATAAAGCCGCCAACAAAACCTTGTTTTTAAGAACCGCATAAAATGCCCAAAGAGAAAGTGCCAATCCTAATGTGTAGTCTATGGTATAGGTGCCACTTAAGAAAAATGTGGGGACGAACATGAATGCAGCGCTAATGTAATAGGCATGGGCTATGTTGTAATGTTTAGCCAATTTGTAGAATGCAACTACCGCTAAACCAGCGGCTATGGCAGATATTGAATTGTAAATAAGAGGAGAGTGGAAAGACCAAAGCAAATAAAGTAAGGCTTCATAAACAGGGTGTCCAGGTAATCTAGACATAATGTAATGCCCAGCTTCTTTCATTTCCCAAATGTTCTGGACATGACCCCAAGAATCTTCCTCAGGCCCATAACCCAAGTTTAGAAAGGGAATCTTCAGCAAATAGCTAAACAAAAAAAGAGAAAGTGAGTTTTTCACGAATTGCGCATGGTTTGTTCAAAAGGAATTCGGTTTTGAAGCGAACGTCCGAGGGTGACTTCATCCGTATATTCTAGAGAATCACCGACACCAATTCCTCTCGCTATTGTGGTAACCTTTATTGGGAAGTTTTGCAATTTCTTGAACAAATAGAAATTCGTTGTATCTCCTTCCATGGTGGTGTTCAGTGCTAAGATAACCTCGGTAATTTCTTCTTCTTGAACCCGTTTTAGTAGCGCATCTATAGTTAGATTACCTGGACCGATTCCATCCATGGGAGAGATTAAACCACCTAATACGTGATAGAGCCCCGTATAGCCATGAATATTTTCAAGGGCCATCACATCCCTAATATCTTCAACAACGCAAATAGTCTGCTGATCTCTTTTAGGTTTACGACAAATTTCACAAACCTCACTATCCGAAATATTGAAACATTTAATGCATTGCTTCAAATCCGTCCGCATGTGCATTAGCGCTTCAGAAAGCTTTAAGACTTCACTGGTTTCTTGTTTAAGCAGATGCAAAGCTAGTCTCAATGCAGTTTTCTGCCCAATGCCAGGAAGTTTGGAAATCTCAAAAACGGCTTGCTCTAATTTCTTTGAAGGTATATCCATTAATATTCTACAAATTCAAGTGTGTTGACCTTTTTATCAGCACCTTCCGATTCAAAATAGACTTCTTGTTCTTTGTAATAAATAGTAATCTCGGTTTCGGCTTTTTTTAAGTTTTTTAGATTGTCTTCAAAATTCACTCTTCCTTCAAAATCATGTGTGATGTAGAATTCTGCCTTAGACCCAGGTTCTGTTTTAAACTCGAACATTATATAGTCTCCCTTTTCTTTAAAAGAACTGACCATTCCTTTTAGAATAAGTGTATTACTTCTTTCAGGATGTCCTACCGTAGCTGGATTAAACAAAGGACAATTTTTTACAAGATGATTGCCAATATCAACTCCAATATTATAGGCTTTGTCTTGATTGGTTAATACCTCAGAACCAAAATCTTCAGCAAGTCTTTCAATATTTGCAAATATGGTTTTCTGCATACACTCTTCAAGCACAGATTGTAAAACAGCCGAAGGATCATCATTCACTTTTTCTGTTGAACAGTCGCAAGCTTCTTTAGATAGGTCCTCAATAAACTGGAGTTGTATTTCATTGTAACCTTCATCCTCTGTTGACGACAATCCTGCAGCATAGGCATCATAAATAAGGCAGTCATTTTCTAACTTGTTTTGCATTTCTAATGAAAGTGTTTCTCCAACTGAGCTGCTTTGAATCACTTCATCTCCATAGACAGCCAATAAGTCGTCCATGTTTTTGTCTACTGCATTTTGCAAACAATTCTCGAAAATTTTATCTCCTTCTGTTTTTAGTTGTTCAACCTCAGATTCATTTAAACAATCACACATGTATTCTTTCATGTGATTTAAAACAGTCTCCTTTTCCTGGGCAAAAGAAAACAGCATGGTTACGGTAAAAAATAAAAATAGGGGAAGTCTCATAGATGGTTAATTATGCGTGGGTAAAAGTACAAAGCAAAGCCTTGATT
>JAOARK010000326.1 GCA_025210575.1 Schleiferiaceae bacterium | reverse complement strand
TAAGGTCAATTCTATGTATTAAACAATCTTCAAGCTCATTTTAAAATTAGATTTGGCTAGAATTAAAAATCTAGAGATGAGAAAACTATTAATTGCCTTTATGTCCTTTGCTACACTCGCCTCAATTGGACAAACAAAAAGGGTCCTTTTAGAGGAATTAACGGGTACATGGTGCCAATGGTGTCCTGGAGGAACTGTTTATGCAGATTCGTTGTCAAAATCAGGAAACGTATTGACGGTTGCTATTCACACTGGGGACCCAATGGCTCATCCAACCTACAACACTTCGAGCGGATTAACCGCAGCACCTTCGGCCAATGTTGATAGAGGGAATCAAGGTGCTGGTATAAATAGCTGGTTCAGCCTGACCAATTCTGCCTTGGCCCAAACGCCTAAAGCCGATATTGATGTGTTTACCACATTCAATCCTCAGACAAGGTTACTCACCGCAAGAGTAAAAGCAACATTTGGCTCTTCTGCTAACGGCACCTATAAACTGGCTGCAATTATTACAGAAGATAACGTTGTTGGCCCGTCACCAAGCTATGATCAATCTAACAGTTACAGTGGCGGAAGCAATGGAGCAATGGGCGGATTTGAAACATTGCCTAGCCCAGTTACAGCAAATGCAATTGCTTTTAATCATGTGGGGAGAGAGCTTTTGGGAACCTATAATGGTGTAAGTGGAAGTGTTCCAAACATGGTTAATGCTGGTGATACCGCCAGTTATACATTTACGCACACTTTGCCCAACGACTGGAATCATGAAAACATTCGTGTTATTGGGTATCTAATAAATCCAAGCAATCAGGTTGACAATGTAAACAAGAGCGCTTATTTAGATGGTGAATCAAATGGCAAACCTGTCTTTACCTCTCCTCCGATTATCCAAGCCAATGTAAATTCAGCTTATACTTTCAATGTATTTGCCGCAGATCCAGACGATAAAAATTTGTCTTTCTCTGGTATTACACTTCCTTCTTGGCTGTCTTTATCGCCAGCGGGAAATGTTGGTTATGTTCACTCGAAAGCTGTTCTAAGCGGCACACCTTCTGCAGCTGGGACCTACCCTGTAAGTCTAATGGTAAGCGATGGAAATAGAACCGACACTTTAGATTTTAGTATCACCGTGGGTCAAAGTTTTCCTGGGCAATGGATCTTGGAAGGAAATGCTGAATTCGCTTCTACCAGCTCAAACATGGGGGTTGCTGCCACAACAAACGGTACGCTCTACGCAATGATCTCAAATAACGGAACAATTCAGGTGTATGAAAAACCCAATAACGGAACATGGGCTCAGGCTGGTGCACTAAATGGTTCTGGTTCTCATGGAAGAATAAGACTTGGCAATGACGGCTTAACTCCTTATGTGGCTTATTCCGATGGAAATAATGGTGTTACCGTAAAAAAATTCGAATCAGGAACATGGACAACGATTAGCACCCTTTCTTCTTCAGGGGTTCAAATTGGGTTTGACCTAGGTGCTAACGACCAACCTTACGTAGCCATGCAAGATGGCTCGGATGGCTATCGCGGAAATTGCTACACCTATGATGGACAAAGCTGGGTAAAAGTTGGAGGGCAAGCATACTCTGGAACAGCAGCCGGTGTATGGAATGATTTGAAAATCCACAACTCTACTGGTGATGTTTACGTTCTCTGGAACGACTTTTCTGGTGGTAGAATAGCAAATGTGAGTAAGTGGGATGGAAATTCATGGACACTTGTTGGCGGAGGTCCGCTTTCTAATGATGAAGTAATGTTTGACCAAAACCTTGAAATAGACCAAGGTTCAGGACATTTGTATGTGGTAAATCGAGTTCGTCTTGCAGGAAGTGATGCCATTAATGCGTATAAATTCAACGGCAATCAATGGAATAACATTGGCACAAACGTAAGCAATGGTGTAGCCGAAGATGTAGTAATGACAATGAACGATCACGGATCAATTTTGGTTGCTTTTACAGATTTTAATGCTGCCCAGTCCGCTTCCGCCATCAGCTACCAAAATGGGACATGGGCACCTATTGGCCCTTCAGGTTTTTCTGGTAATGCAGCTAAAAACCTACAGATAACCTCTTTATGGAATAAGCCCTTTGTTATGTTCGAAGAGCCATCAGGAAAATCTACAGTCCGCTCATATACTGATCCAGTAGTGTCCATTAAAGAATTCAGCGTTATTAATACGCTTTCCGTTTACCCAAACCCCACATCTTCAATTCTAAACTTAAAGGATGTAGAAATGGGAGCTGTTGTGAAAGTGTTTGATTTATCAGGCAGATTAAAAGCTCAGGTAATCGTTCCTGAATCGTTACAAATTGACTTAAGTAGATTGCAAAAAGGGTTCTATCTATTATCGGCTGACGACAAGACTATAAAGATTGAAATTCTCTAATCACCTATTGTTAAACGTTAATAAAAACCCAATGAGCTTCATTGGGTTTTTCTTTTAATACTGGATAAACAAACTAAAGGCGAGTGATAACATAGATAAACCAAACTCTGTCCACACTTGTTTGTTTGCCTGTTTTCTCTCTTCAGAGTATTCATTTTGCACTTGTTCTTCTTGCACATATTGTATAAACCCTGAACGATATTGGGATCTGTAGCTACTTCTTAAAACCTCTGGCGAAAAGGTTTGCACTGCTTTAGCTGTTAAACTGTTTTGGCCGTATTCTACTTCTATAAGTACATCCGCGCAATTATCGTGAGCCATAAGCATGGCCATATTTAATAATGATTCCTTTGCTTTATCGTGATTTGCAGGTTTCCCACTTTTAGTGTGGCACCTTAATATTATATCTCCTCTGTTTTCATACTCAAAAGGGAAGGGTTCTTCTTGGTTCCAGACAAGAACCTGCTCAGGTAACCAAACATCACACAACGTAGTATCATTACTTTCAAAGTAACCATCGGTTACAATGTGCTTATTTGAGCTACAAGCAAAAAGCAACAACAAAACACATGAGAGTAAGGTTATTTTCATTCTTTAGGTTTTCTTTTTAAGGTGCAATAATTGTACCCATTATTCTTTGAATCAATTTCTTAGCTTATTCTAGTTTAACTTTCATTTAATAAGGTATTTATTCTAGCACTAACAAACTGGATAATTGAAAATAAAAGCGCCCTTCAGAAAAATCCGAAACCGTTGCACCCACATTATTATCAATCATAGACTGGCTAACCTCTGGCAGTGTACTTCCATTGGCTGGCTTTTGAATAGAAACCATCGATTGGTTAGAAAACTGAAGGAAGCTTTTTCCTCCATCTTCCCTCCACAAGGACTCTTCGAGCATTCGCTTTCTGTCTTCAATTTGGATGAGGTCTAATAAAAAGGCCTTAGTTTCAGCGAATGCTAAAAGCTCCCCGCTCTCATTTTCAAACAAAACCAAGTCACAATAGGGCGCACTTTTTCTGATAACAGCCTTGTCTTCTTCATTTGGAAAACCACTCCAGAAGCTATTGTTCTCGATTTGGGTTTCAAT
>JAOARK010000032.1 GCA_025210575.1 Schleiferiaceae bacterium | reverse complement strand
TTACAAAGGGTGTCTTCAGCGCCAGCAAATCTTTCACTTTCTGTTTTATGTCCCATAACCGTAGGAATAGCTAAAACATTCTTAGCAAACTCTTCATAAACTCTCACCATTTGGTCAGTTTCAGCCTGAGCTTCAGCTTTTGTTGCGTGAGCGGTGTGCCCCTCTTGCCATAAGAATTCTGCAGTTCTTAGGAATAAGCGAGTTCGCATTTCCCATCGCACTACGTTGGCCCATTGGTTCACCAAAATGGGTAGGTCTCTATAACTCTGTATCCACCCTTTGTAAGTATTCCAAATTATTGCTTCACTGGTAGGTCTCACAATTAGTTCTTCCTCCAATTTGGCTTTTGGATCAACTCTTAACTTTCCTTCTTTTTCAGGATCAGTTTCTAATCTATAGTGTGTTACAACAGCACATTCTTTAGCAAATCCTTCTGCATTTTTTTCTTCCGCTTCAAATAAACTTTTCGGCACGAATAATGGGAAGTAAGCATTTTCATGACCTGTTTCTTTAAACCTGCGGTCAAGTTCTGCCTGCATTTTCTCCCATATGGCATAGCCGTAGGGTTTAATTACCATACACCCTCTTACACCTGAGTTTTCAGCAAGGTCTGCTTTTACTACTAATTCATTATACCATTTGGAGTAATCTTCTTCACGTTTTGTGAGCTTCTTCGCCATTTGTTAAATATTTTTGGTACGGAAATTGCTATCTTTATAGGCAGGCAAATGTAATGCTTTTGGCATCTTAAAATTTGACAAGAATGAAAAAGGAATACATAATAATATCAGCGCTTAGCGCTCTTTTGGGAGCTTGTTCTTCAGGCAATGAAATTACTTCGAATTACTTTGATGATGGGATCTATTTCGATCCAGAGTACGGTATTGAAACGATAGCATCTGATGATGATATTGTTGCTGGTGATGCTGAAGATCTTCCAGATTACGCCTATAGCGAAAGTTTTGATTATTATGATCCTGATGCGATAAGCACTACGCAGCCTTATCCTACAAATGGAAATAACTTTAACGGAGGGTCGAATTGGAACTTTATTCCATCTATATCAGTCGGCTTTGGAATGGGGTTTGGTTCTCCATTCTATAGTCCTTATTACAGCCCATATTATTCTCCTTATGATTATTACGGTTACCCTGGTTACGGTTGGGGTTATCCTGGCAGTGGATGGGGATACCCAGGAAGCGGATGGGGATATCCAGGAGCAGGTTGGGGTTATCCAGGTTTTGGAAGCCCATACTATTGCCCAAACACAGGATTGCCTATAGGTTATCCAGCGGGTGGTGATAATGGCGGTAATACTATCAATACAGGGTGGATTGGAAATTCTATTACTTCTGACTGGGCAACAACAAGAAACAGAACTAATGTTAGTGGAAGTAAACCAGGAAGTCGTTCTACCACTGGAACTGGTGGAGTAAAAGTTGACGGTCCAAAGAAAAAGGCAGAAGAAACTCCTTCAAGGTTACTCGAGCAGAAGACCGCTTCACAAAGCCGCACAGATCAAGCGGTTAAAAAAACGGCAACAAGGCAAAGTGTTACCACACGTTCGTCACAAACTGGAAGTCGTGTTAAGAGATATTACACGTCAGAGAGACAAGGTGTAAATTATAGAAGCGCTTCAAACGTTAATCAAACGAGAACAAAAGGTGCCAGTTCTGTTTCTGATAATTCTGGAACACGCAGAAGATATACATCCACAAAGGCGACTAGTTACACGCAGCCTTCAAGAGCTTCTTCAACAAGAAATAATAAATATACTTCACGTAAGCAGCCTACTAATTATTATAAATCTGGAACGACAAAGTCGAGTAGTCGATACAATGCGACATCTAGATCGAGTAATTCAAATTCAGGGTATCGCTCGTATACTTCACCGTCAAAGTCAACAAAGAGTAACTCCTATCGCTCATCATCATCTTCTATGAGAAGTTCTGGTGGAGGAAGCTTTGGTGGGTCTCGCAGCAGTGGTGGGGGAGTAAGATCATCAGGTGGCGGAAGAAGATAAAGCATGAAAAAATTCTTGTTCTATATCGTATTGGTAGCAATACCAACAGGGGGTGTTTTGGCTCAAAGTATGGAAGATGTACTTCGTTTTTCGCAGCCAACCTACCTTGGTAGTACTCGATTTATGGCCAGTGGAGGGGCGTTCACTTCTTTAGGAAACGACTTTACAGCAGCCCATCAAAACCCTGCTGGCCTTGCTGTGTACAGAAGAACTGAGATAGGTTTATCGATGGGAGCTTTAAATGCAAGCTCCACAAGCAGTTTCCAAAATTTGACCTTGAATGATGATGCGGGTGGATTTCTATTTGGAAACGTTGGATTGGTCATTGCTTTACCTGAAGAAAGAGATTGGGCATGGAATATTGGGCTTAGCTTTAATAGAAGCGCGGATTATAAAAATAGGCTTACCGCGCGTGGCAAAACTGCAAATATCTCACGAATAAATATGTGGATAGACAATGCGCAGGGAGTGCATCCTGATCAAATGTTAGACGCAGGTCTAGCTCATGAATGGCTGGCTTTTCAAGGATATTTGATTGACCCTGATTCGGATAACAACTATACTACTCAAGCGGATATAGAAATAGTTGATAATGTTTACACCGTAGATCAAAAAGGAGGAATGAATGAGCTGGGGTTCATTTTTGCTGCTGAAAAAGATAACCGTTGGTATTTTGGAGGTTCATTGAATATTCCCATTGTGAGTTTTACGCGCAATGTGGTTTATCAAGAACGTTACGCATTGGGAGATTCAATTGCCAGTTTTGACCTTAAAGAATACAACAAAATATCGGGAGCTGGAATCAATTTGAAATTTGGATTGCAGTATCGATTCGACAATGGTTTTAGAATGGGAGCTGCCATTCATACTCCTTCATGGATGACATTAGAACAAGAATGGGAAGACGAGATCTTTACAAGGTTTAAAAATGGAGGTGCGTTGAGTGAGGTGATCAGTGTTTATAGCGATCCTTATCAATGGAATCTGAATACGCCCTGGCGAGGACTATTAGGGATATCTAAGGTGTTTGGTAAAAATGGTTTCATTAGTGTTGATTATGAATTGAATGCCTTAAGTACGGCACGTGCAAAATCTGATTCTATAAGTGTTGAATATCTGGATGAGGAAATAAAGGAATTTACTCGCCTCTCACACATTATCAGAGCTGGAGCAGAACTAAGGATTCAAAAATTCTATCTACGCGGTGGTTATGTTTTTGAAACCAGTGGTCTTAATTCAACTTTTGAAACAGCGAATACAAACACCCTCTCTGTTGGTGCAGGGTATAGAGGCAAGGATGTGACAATTGAATTTGCTTATGCTATTCGTAACCGTAGTCAGAATTATTATTTCTACAACCCAGAGTATGCCCCTGCTGTTAGCACAGACTTGACTCAAAAACCGCTTATGTTTTCATTAGCCTATAGAATTGGCAACCGATAGAAAACCAACTTAAAATTAGGAGAGTTGTCTTTGTGGTTTATTTTTGGGAGCTCGACCCAAAAATTGCTGTTTAGTCAGTTTAAATATGAAAAAATTACTACTCGTTGTTTGTGGTGTTGGAATCATAGCCACAAGTGCTTTCGCACAAAAAAAGAAATCCAAAAATTCAGAAGAGTCATCAAAAATAGCAAGTACCAATTACGGAGCATTTAAACTCCGAAATATTGGGCCTGCTTTGACATCAGGACGTATAGCAGACATTGCGGTGAATGAAAATGATCCCAATGAATATTATGTAGCAAGTGCTTCTGGAGGAGTATGGAAAACCAATAATCATGGTGTAACCTTTAGACCCATTTTCGATGGTCAAGGATCATACAGCATCGGTTGTGTAACCATCGA
Source organism: Schleiferiaceae bacterium (assembly GCA_025210575.1). Taxonomy (GTDB): domain Bacteria; phylum Bacteroidota; class Bacteroidia; order Flavobacteriales; family Schleiferiaceae; genus JAOARK01. Next base: position 3,557 of record JAOARK010000032.1, on the reverse strand, counting down.
TCCAAACAATTCTAATGTTGTTTGGGTAGGTTCTGGAGAGAATAACAATCAACGATCTGTTGCCTACGGTGATGGTTTATATAAATCTGAGGACGCTGGAAAGAGCTGGAAGAAAGTAGGCTTAGAAAACTCTGAACACATCGGTATGATCAAGGTTGATCCGCGCAATAGCAATGTTGTATATGTTGCGGCTTGCGGTCCTTTATGGAGTGCAGGAGGTGATCGTGGTCTTTACAAAACTGTAGATGGCGGGAAAACTTGGAATAAGATTCTCGATATCTCTGAGCATACTGGAGTAAACGAAGTTCATTTAGATCCAAGAAATCCTGATGTGATTTATGCGACTGCACATCAGCGCAGAAGACATGTGTGGACTTATATTTCAGGTGGTCCTGAAAGTGCTATATACAAATCTACAGATGGTGGAAATTCTTTTAACAAATTAGGTGGAGGCTTGCCTGGTGGCGATGTTGGTCGTATTGGGATGAGTATCTCTCCAAAAAACCCGGATGTGGTTTATGCTATGATAGAAGGCCATGGGTTTTATAAATCAACAGACAGAGGTGCAAGCTGGGGTATGCAAAGCGATCATTTTACCTCTGGTAATTATTATGTAGAAATTTATGCCTCACCCTTTGATGTGAACACCATTTATAGTATGGATACTTACGGTCACGTATCTTATAATGGGGGAAAGAAATTTCAACGAATTCCTGAAGCCAACAAACATGTTGATAATCACTGCATGTGGATTAACCCGAAAGACAAAGATCATATGATCTGGGGTTGTGACGGTGGTTTATATGAAACGTGGGACAATATGAAAAACTGGCATTATAAAGACAACCTGCCTGTTACCCAATTCTATAAAGTTTCTACTGATAATGCCGAGCCTTTCTATAATGTATATGGAGGTACACAGGATAACTTTAGCTTGGGAGGACCTTCAAGAACGAATAACAACAGAGGAATTGTAAATTCAGATTGGTTCATCACTAATACGGGTGATGGATTTGAAACGCAGGTTGATCCAAATGATGACAACATCGTTTATGCTCAGGCACAGTATGGTTGGCTAGTGCGATATGATAAAAGCAGTGGTGAAACGGTATCGATAAAACCTGTTGAAGGTAAAGATGAAAAAGCATACCGTTGGAACTGGGATGCACCATTGGTTATTTCACCTCACAATGCGCAAACACTTTATTTCGCAGCAAACAAGGTTTTTAAATCCACAGATCGTGGTAATTCATGGACAACCATTAGTCCTGACTTAAGTCGCCAAATAGATAGAAATGCTTTGCCAGTTATGGATAAAGTTTGGAGCATGGACGCTATTGCTAAAAACAAGTCAACCACAGTGTACGGAAACATTGTGGCATTAATGGAATCTCCGCTTAAATCAGGGTTACTATATGTGGGAACTGATGATGGTTTGGTTCAAATTAGCGAGGACGATGGAGGAAACTGGAGACAGATTTCTTCTTTTACAGGTGTTCCAGATAGAACATATGTAAATGCGCTTACCCCATCTATGCACGATGAAAATGTAGTTTATGCAGCTTTTAACAATCACAAGAATGGAGATTTTAAACCTTATGTATTTAAGAGTACCAACAAAGGAAAGTCTTGGACAAACATCACTGGTAACCTACCAGAAAGGGGTTCCGTATACAGTATAGTTGAAGATCACAAAAACGCAAATTTACTCTTTGCAGGAACTGAGTTTGGTTTGTTCTTTTCGGTAGACGGTGGTTCTAATTGGATGCAATTGAAAAGTGGATTGCCAACTGTTGCTGTAAGAGATATTGAATTGCAGCGCAGAGAAGATGATGTAGTATTAGCCAGCTTTGGTCGTGGGTTCTATGTGTTAGATGATTATTCTCCTTTAAGGGAAATGACTGATGAAGTGTTGAATAAGCAAGCTCACATCTTTACCATTAAAGATGGTTTAGTTTATATGGAAGCTAGACCTCTAGGTTATGGCCCAGGAGGATTCCTAGGTGCTTCTTATTACAGAGCTAATAATCCAAAAATGGGAGCTGCAATTACCTATTATATTAAAGATGAGGTAAAGACACTTAAGCAACAAAGAAAGGCTAAAGAGAAAGGTCAAGCTAACGCTACTTATCCAAGTGCCGAAGAAATTAGAGCAGAAGACAATGAAGAGAAACCCTATTTAATTTTCGTGATTAAAGATGGTAGCGGAAAAGAGATAAGAAGAATTAGTAAGGCATATGGTACTGGTATAAAACGAATGGTATGGGATGGACGTTTCTCAAATAATTCATATTTGAGTGACAATGGTGATCCAATCACCAATGCTGGTAATTCATCATTGGCGCCAGAAGGGCAATACAGTATTCAGATCTACAAAAGTGTGAATGGTACCGTGAGTAGCTTAACAGAACCCACTTCTTTTCAGCTGAATCACTTAAAGAACAATACCCTAAGAACAGAAGATCAGCCTGGTTTGGTTGAATTTCAAAATGAGATCACTGCTGTGGGTAGAGACTTTAATGCTGTGGAGCAAAAGTATGATGAGTTAGGAGATTTAATTGTTAAGATCAAAGCTGGAATTAGAAACACCCCAGGAACAGATTTAAACAAACTGGCTGAATTGAGAAAATTAGAAGAGCGAATGATGGCTCTAGATCTTCAGTTGTATGGCGATAAGAGTATGAAAAAGCGTGAGTTTGAAACAGCTCCTTCGCTTAATGACAGAATTAATGGAACAGTTTGGAATAGTTGGTACAGCTCAAGTGAAACAACAGCTATGCAGAAAGATAACTTAGCAATTGTAAAAGAAGCGATACCTGGACTTAGAACAGAATTAGAAAGCATTGAAGCGGAGCTAATGAAATTGAAAGAATACCTCTACGAATCAGGAGGCCCTAAACTCAAAGGAGATTTAGAAGAGTAATAAAAGAAGGAGCTTAAAAAGCTCCTTTTTTTGTGAAAATCTATAGCTGATCATCTGATGAATTTGATTGATAGATTTAATTGTTAAATTTTCATGTCAAAGCAATATTTCGGCTCGGTATTTGTTAGTAGTGGCCGAGATTTATTGCATTTATGAAGTATTTGAAGTTTTTTCCATTTTACCTCATCTCTTTGATTCCATTAAGAGTCTTGTATGGGTTATCCAGTGCAATGTTTTTTGTTTTATATCACATTATAAAGTATAGACGAGATGTGGTAAGTGGAAATCTTAATCGCTCATTTCCAGAGAAATCTGAAATGGAAATTAAAGAGATAGAAAAGAAATTCTATAAGCACTTCTGCGATATTGCCATTGAATCTATAAAGGGGTTAACGATGAGTAAAAAACTCATGTCAAAGCGTCTTAAGATTAAAAACCTGTCACTCGTTGAGGATCTTTTTAAGAAGAATAAAAGTGTAATCATGTATACTGCTCATATTGGCAACTGGGAATGGTTAAATGTGCTTCCCACCATGGTGCCGTATAAGACGCAGTCTTTCTATCAAAAGATTTCAAGTAATTACTATGATCAGTTTATGCTCGATTTGAGAAGTAGGTTTGGAATGAATTGCAT
>JAOARK010000325.1 GCA_025210575.1 Schleiferiaceae bacterium | reverse complement strand
GCATACTCTCCCTGTCTTCCAACCTGACTCCAATGCCCTCCAACTTCTAGTTCTCTTAATGCTTTTAATGTACTAGCTCCAAGTCCTCTTAACTTTCTTTCTTTAAAATATTTCAGAAAACTATCAGCAATAGTTTTAGGATTGACTCCCTGGCTTTCTACTATTGCCTCAATAGTCGCTAAAGTAAGTTGCGTATCGTCTGTAATATTCCAACAAGGTATTTTCACATAAGGATTACCTGCCACGTAAAACGTATCATCCTCTAATTCAAACTGGTTTTCAAAACTACTTCCCCAAGCATCTCCAATAGCGCCTCCAAGGATACAACCTTCTAATCTTTCAGCTATAGTCATTAAATCGCATCAATATTATGCCAACTGCTGCTTAAATTTGCCTTTGCTCTTTCTAATTCTAACGGCGACTACTTTATATTCTGGACACATCGCTTCACTATCATGAACATCTCCTGTAATATTATTAATCATAATTTCAGGAAAATGGAACGTGGTACTCAAAATACCTTGTTTCACTTCATCAGTAATACGTGCTTTCACATCTACTTTTCCACGAGGAGATTCTAGACACACATAGTCACCTTCATTAATTAAATGTACCTTGGCATCTTCTGGATGAATCATCAAATAATCATCTTTAAGAATTTGTTCGTTAGCAGTACGGCGTGTCATAGCACCACAATTGTAGTGTTCTAATTCACGGTTGGTTGTTAAGATATATGGATAATCTTTAGCATGTTCAACCAATTCTTCTGTTTCTCTCCAAGGATTAAATTCAAAATAGCCTTTACCGCGCTTAAACTCTGTTTTATGAAGAATCTGCGTATCGGTTCCATCTGGAGCAACTGGCCATTGGAGTCCATTTTCTCCTAGTCTTTCCCACTTAATACCAGCAAAGAAAGGTACAATTTGAGAAATCTCTTCCAACATGCCATCTGGTGTATAGTCTGGCTGATCATACCCCATTCTATTCATGATATCTACTATGATTTGTCCATCTGGTTTACAACCTTCTATAGGCTCTACTACCTGATGTACGGCTTGTACACGACGCTCTCCATTGGTAAATGTTCCTGACTTCTCTAAGAATGATGCGCCTGGAAGAATCACATCGGCTTGTTTAGCGGTTTCCGTCATAAATAATTCCTGAACAATGACTAAATCTGTTGAGTTAAGCGCCTTTATTACTTTTTGCGTATTTGGATCGGTTTGCACTACATCTTCTCCAATAATCCAAATGGCTTTTAGCTTACCATCTAAGGCAGCATCAAACATTTCAGGGATTTTATATCCAATATGAGATGGCACATCTACGCCGTAAAAATCATTATATTTTTTATTGACTTCGTCTTTTGTTACATCTAAATAACCTGCGCCTTGATGGGGTTGTACGCCCATATCGGCTGCACCTTGTACATTGTTTTGACCACGTAATGGGTTGACACCAACACCACGACGACCAATATTTCCTGTTAATAAGGCTAGATCAGCAATTTGCATTACTGTGAATGTTCCTTGTGAGTGCTCAGTTACACCAAGTCCATGGAAAGACATAGCATTTGGTGCAGATGCATAAGCAATTGCAGCAGCTTTAACATCGTTTCTGTCAACTCCAGAAACGGACTCCATCTTGTCGATATCAAGGTTTAGGATTTCTTTTTTATACTCTTCAAAACCTTCTGTTCTGCTATCAATAAATGCTTCATCTGCTAAACCTTCGGTAATGATGTAATACATCATCATATTCAATACAGCAACATTAGTCCCTGGACGTAATGCTAAGTGATGTGTTGCGTATTTTGCCAATTCGGTACGACGTGGATCAATAACAATAGATACATTATCAGACTTCATAGCAAACTGCTTCAACTTTGCTCCAGTTACAGGATGCGCATCCGTAGGATTGGCACCTATAACCATAATACAGTTGGTATCTTTTAAATCGTCAATGGAGTTAGTTGCAGCTCCTGTACCAAACGTACGTTGCATACCCAAGGCTGTAGGTGAGTGACATACACGTGCACAGCCGTCAATATTATTAGTGCTTAATACCGCTCTAAAAAATTTCTGCATCAAGTAATTTTCTTCATTGGTACAACGCGATGAAGAAATTCCAGCCATAGAATCTGGACCAAATTCTTCCTTATAACCATTCAGTTTAGTAGCAATATAATCGTAAACCTCATCCCAAGTTACTTTTTCAAACTCTCCATTACGTTTGATCATTGGTGCATCTAAACGCTCTGGATGATTATAAAATTTAAAAGCATAACGTCCTTTTAAGCAGGTATGCCCTTGATTTACCTCTGCATCATAAGGCGCTTGAATGCTCACTATTTCACCATTGCTTGTTGCCACTTCAAGATTACAACCAACACCACAGTAGGTGCAAATGGTACGTGTCGTTTCTGTTGGTTTAATCATTTTTGATTGGAAAACATCTGAAATAGCGGATGTTGGACAGGCTTGCGAACAAGCTCCACAACTTACACAATCAGAATCCATAAATGAGGTATCCAGCCCTTTGATAATTTTAGAATCGAAACCACGCCCAGACATACTTAGCACAAACTGCCCTTGTACCTCATCACAAGCACGCACACAACGATAGCAATTGATGCACTTGGATAAATCTGAGGTCATATAAGGG
>JAOARK010000324.1 GCA_025210575.1 Schleiferiaceae bacterium | reverse complement strand
GTGCAAAAGAGCTGGTTTCTGAAATCAACGCCTGCTTTAAAGCATTTGATGCAATTATGCAGAAATACCAAATCGAAAAAATTAAAACCATAGGCGATGCCTATATGGCTGCAGGAGGTTTACATGAACCAAGAACTTCCGAACCTAAAGATGTGGTATTGGCAGGGTTAGAAATGCAGGCGTTTATGCTTTCGCGGAAAGCGGAACGAGAAGCAAAAGGCTTGCCTTGTTTTGACATGCGTGTTGGGATTCACACAGGACCTGTTGTTGCTGGAATTGTAGGCGTTAAGAAATTCCAGTATGACATTTGGGGAGATACGGTAAACACAGCCAGCCGTATGGAAAGTCATGGGGAGATTGGCAAAGTGAATGTATCGAGCTCAACTTATGAGATTTTAAAAGATCATCAAGAATTCAACTTCGAATCTCGAGGTAAATCTGAAGTAAAAGGATTAGGTGAAACGGAGATGTGGTTTGTTTCTAAAAAAGGGAAAGCATGAAAAAGCTCATTCAAATAACGTTGATTAGTATGTTCATTTTGCTGAATTACTCAGTTCAAGCCCAAGATCAGAATTTGATCAAACGTACTTCACAAAACCTTTCAAATCTTAAAGGTTTAAAGCTTGCTAAAGCCTATAACACCTTAGCCTATCACTATGCTTTTTTAAATCTAGACAGCACACGTAAGTATGTGGACTTGGCTATAGAATGGGGAAAAGCAAACAACAACTTAGAAGTTGAGTACATGGCCAAAATGGCCATGGGCAAAGGAATTAAAAACAGAATCCACTTAGATTCTGGAATTGTCTATTTACAGAATTTGAAAACTGAATGTGAAGAGCTACATCTCTATCGGCCTTTGAGCTATACTTTGATTGAACTGCACAAGGCATTAAGAATGGAACTTGAAATGGAAGACACCAGTTCAATTCCTACTCAAGCCTTAGCAGCTATTAGGAAAACTGATGATTCTGTTGGCGTAGCTCTAGCACTCACAGAATATGTACGATGGAATTCTGAACAATTGGGTGAATTCGATAAATCCGTTGAGCTCATTCTTTACGCAAGGGATTTAGCTGAACATGCTCATGACTCATTGGTGTGGACGTATGCCAATACTGCTTATGGAGGTTTATATGGTTATAGTGATCATTCAAATTCTAAAGAGATTCTCCTCCAGAGTCTTAATGTGTCGAAAAAAATAGGTTTCGTAGATAACCTTGCATCAGTATTCATGAGCATAGCAGTACAATACGCATGGCAAGGAAATTTTGATACCGCTATTTATTATCAGGAATTATCTGATAGTATTTCTGACAGTTACACCAACAATTACGATAAGAAGGTGAGCTTAAATAACCTTTCGGCATTTAAATTTTACTTAGGAGACACTGTTGGAGCCATTAACACACTATATAAGGCATTCAAGACCGAAAATATTGGCCGAAGAAATGATAATCGGCAGATTCTAGGAAACCTTGGAGAACTCCATACATATCTCAAACAGTACGATTCTGCCCGGTATTACTTAGACACAGCACTAAGCCTTTTCGAAGTATATCCTTCAATCAGGTTAGAGCATGAATTAGTCCGCCAATATTTGATATTAACAAAAGCTGAAGGAAATTTTGAAGAAGCATTGTATTGGCAAGAGAGAAAGCAAAGTCTGGCTGACAGCTTAAGCAAGATTGACAATCTTAAAGCTTTACAAAGAGCAGAGAAAGATTATGCAAAAGAAAAATCGCAACTTAAAAAGGATAAGGTTCAACGTGAAAGAACATTCATCTTAGCGGCTTCCATACTGGTATTGGTATTGGTCTTAGGAGGATTGTTTAGTCGTTTTACTTATATCCAGAAATCTAAAGCCACCATTGAAAAAGAAAAAGATCGTTCCGAAAACCTACTTCACAACATTCTGCCCAAAGAAGTAGCTGAGGAACTCAAAGAAAAAGGTGCCAGTGAAGCCAAAGATTTTGATGAGGTAACGGTCCTCTTTTCAGATTTTAAAGAATTTACACAAACGGCCAAGAAACTCAGTGCGAAAGAACTGGTTTCTGAAATCAACGCTTGCTTTAAAGCTTTTGATGCGATTATGCAGAAATACCAGATTGAAAAGATCAAAACTATTGGTGATGCCTATATGGCCGCAGGTGGTTTACACGAACCCCGCACTTCAGAACCTAAAGATGTGGTTTTAGCGGGTTTAGAAATGCAGGCGTTTATGCTTTCGCGCAAAGCAGAAAGAGAGGCACAAGGCTTGCCTTGTTTTGATATGCGCGTTGGAATTCATACTGGACCTGTTGTTGCGGGAATTGTAGGCGTAAAGAAATTCCAATACGACATTTGGGGAGATACAGTAAACACCGCGAGCCGCATGGAAAGCCACGGAGCGATTGGCAAAGTCAATGTGTCGAATTCCACATATGAGATTTTAAAAGATTATGCAGAATTCAACTTTGAATCTCGAGGTAAATCTGAAGTAAAAGGTTTAGGAGAAACAGAGATGTGGTTTGTATCAAGAGTCTAAGCCCATAACTCGTTGATTTTACTAACTTTAGGAAACAAACTGCTAACCTAACATGAAAATCAAGTTTCCCTTCATTTTATTGAATTTGTTGTTTCCTTTAGTAGGCGCTGCACAAAGTCTTCAAGAGATTGATTCGCTAAAAGCTTCATTGCAAAATATTGTAGATGTAGAAGAAAAGGGAAGTGTGATCTACAAAATTGCAGATGCATATATATACAGAAGCGATGTAGATAGCGCTAAGGTTTACTATGAAAGGTTTATTACAGAGACAAAAGAAGCTTCTTTTGAATTTCGCTGTTATTGGATTGGCGAAATGGCCTTTAGATTAATTGATGTTGAAGATTTCGAAGGCTCGAACCGATACAACGCCATATTAAAAAACTTAGCAACCCATCCAAAAAGAACCAAGGAGTTAGGTCGATATTTCTGGGTGAAATGCAAGAAATCGTTGTTTCTTACTCAGAATGACAGCGGGTTGTTTTATGCTCAAAAAGCACTAAAAATATTTGAAGAGTTTAAGGATACAGCTCAAGTGGCATGGAGCTATTCAAAAATTGCTATAGCATACAATAATAAAAGGCAATTTGTTCAAGCCTACTTAAATGCGCAAAAAGGATTAAGCCTTAATGAATACAACAAGAGCCCTAATAAATTATCACGCGAGATTAGCATTAGGAGTATCCAAAACCAAGCGCTCTATGAAATTGGCGATTATAAGAATGCTATTGAGTCATCAGTTGCCCTATTGAATATCATTAGAAAAAACAAAATTCAAAACCCTTATTTAATCATTGGGCAGTTCAACAATATGTCTGCTGCCTATTTTTGGTATGATGCCGACACAACAAAATCTATAAATTATATAGACTCTTTAATTCTCTTCTCAAGAAAGATGGTTTTTCCATTGGCGGTGAATACAGGTGAATTGATCAAGGCTTTTTACATGGTAGATGCAGGAGACTTCAGTAAAGCTATACAACTAATAGATGTTTCTCGTGATTATGCTGTTCCGAAACCTGTTGCAGAAAGCTACCTTTTCTATGTGCTGGCTTCAATTGAAATGAACAAAAACAACTACAAGTTGGCCATCGAAAATTTCAATAAGTCTTATCAGGGGTGCTTGCTTACACGAGACTTTCGAATTTCTCAATTGGTACAGGAACAAATCATAGAATGTTACACTCAACAGGGAGATTTTAAATCAGCAAGTGAGACTCACAAAGTATTAAATAACATAAGAGATAGTCTACGAAAACAAATGGATTATCAGCAAATAATGCAGCTGAAGTTAGATCAGGAAATAGCACAGCAGCAGCAAAGAGATAGTACAGAAGCCTTTAATGCTAAACAAGAATTGGCTTTTGCTCATGAACGAGAGATGGCACAAGAAAAGGAGAGGGAACGGTACGTTCAATTAGGAGCCTTATTTGTATTTATTATCGCAGTTGGATTATTCTCAAGGTTAAGATATGTGCGCAAATCAAAAGCTGTAATAGAAAAAGAAAAAGATCGTTCCGAAAACCTACTTCACAACATTCTTCCCAAAGAAGTAGCTGAGGAACTCAAAGAAAAAGGTGCCAGCGAAGCCAAAGATTTTGATGAGGTAACAGTACTCTTTTCAGATTTTAAAGAATTTACACAAACGGCCAAGAAGCTGAGCGCAAAAGAATTGGTATCCGAAATCAACGCTTGCTTTAAAGCTTTTGACGCCATCATGCAGAAATATCAGATCGAAAAAATAAAAACCATAGGCGATGCCTATATGGCTGCAGGTGGTTTACACGAACCAAGAACATCAGAACCTAAAGATGTGGTATTGGCAGGGGTAGAAATGCAGGCGTTTATGCTTTCGCGGAAAGCGGAACGAGAAGCAAAAGGCTTGCCTTGTTTTGATATGCGTGTGGG